>NZ_JAMYSE010000020.1:0-82245 GCF_040321795.1 Mesorhizobium sp. M0244
GCCGACAGGGTCGCTGCCCTGCTGACCCTGGTCGGCCTGTCGCCCGATCACGCCACGCGCTCCCCGCACGAAGTCTCCGGCGGCCAGCGCCAGCGCATCGGCATTGCGCGCGCGCTCGCCGTCGAGCCGGAATTCGTCGTCGCCGACGAGCCGGTCTCGGCGCTTGATGTGTCGGTGCAGGCGCAGGTGCTCAACTTGCTCGGTGAGTTGCAAAAGCGGCTCGGCCTGACGCTGCTGTTCATCGCGCATGATCTCTCGGTGGTCGAATACCTTTGCGACGAAGTGGTGGTGATGTATCTCGGCCGCGTCATGGAGCGTGGTCCGAGCCGTCTTCTCTACGCCGCGCCGCGGCACCCATACACCAGGGCATTGCTGGCGACGGCACCCGTACCCGACCCGACCCGCCGGCGCACCCACGTCGCCTTGCACGGTGACATTCCAAGCCCGATTGACCCGCCTTCCGGCTGCGTCTTCCGCACCCGCTGTCCGGAGGCAATTGCCGCCTGCGCCGGGATCATTCCGCCCCTCGACGATATCGGCGGCGGGCACCACGTGGCCTGCATCCGGCACAACGAAAAAACGATCTGATTGGAGTTTGTGTATGACTTTTTCCGAGCTCATGAAGCGACCGGAAAGCACGCCCTACGACCGGCTTGTGGCGCTTGGAATAACGCTGCCCGAGGCGCCGCCGCCGATCGCCAATTTTGTCACACACGTGCAGGAGGGCAAGCTGCTGTTCCTGTCCGGCCAGGGGCCGAGCGAGGCCGACGGCCGGGTCCATACGGGCAAGGTTGGTGCCGAGGTCACGGTCGATCAGGCCTATGCCCATGCGCGGCTGACCGGTGTCAACCTCATTGCCGTCATGCACGCAGCGCTCGGCGATCTACGCCGCGTGCGGCGTGTGGTGAAGTTGTTCGGCATGGTCAACGCCACGCCGGATTTCGCCGACCACCCCGCGGTGATCAACGGCTGCTCGGACCTGCTCATCGATGTTTTCGGCGAGCGCGGCACGCATGCCCGCTCTGCGGTCGGCCACGGATCACTGCCGGGAAGAATCAGCGTCGAAATCGAAGCCGTCATCGCCATTGATTGATCGGATCACGAATAGCCGGAGCACAAGACCATGCCTGTCGACGATATCCGCAGCCATCTGGGCCTCAGGCCCGTCATCAACGTCTCTGGCACGATGACCTCGCTCGGCGCCTCCATTGTCGTTCCCGCGGCTGTCGAGGCTGTGTCCGGCATTCTCACCGAGTTTGTCGAAATGGCCGATCTGCATCGCAAGGCCAGCGCCGTGATCGCCGAATTGACGGGCGCGGAGGCCGGCTTCATCACCGCGTCGTGTTCCGCGGCAATCACCCTGGCGGTGGCGGCCAGCATGACCGGCCCGGACCTTGCCGCGATCGAACGGCTGCCGGATGCCGCGGGACTGAAAGACGAGGTCGTCATCCAGTCCGGCCACATGGTCAGCTACGGCGCACCGATCAAACAGGCGATCCGTCTCGCCGGCGCCAAGGTCGTGCCGGTCGGTCAGGCGACCAGCGCCTCGGCATATCAGCTCTCAGGCGCCATCACCGAGCGCACTGCTGCAGCAGTCTACGTCGTGTCGCACCATGTCGTCGAGTATGGGCAAATCCCGCTGAAGATGTTCGTCGAAGCCGCCCATGCACGCGGGGTCCCGGTCATCGTCGACGCAGCGTCCGAATACGACCTGGCGGGCTTTCTCGCCAGCGGAGCCGATCTGGTGCTGTATTCGGGTCACAAATTCCTGGGCGGCCCGACATCCGGCATCGTCGCAGGCACGAAAGCGCGGGTGCGCGACGTCTATCTGCAGAACCGAGGCATCGGGCGCGGTATGAAGGTCGGCAAGGAAGGCATCGTCGGTGCGCTCGCTGCTCTCCAGGCCTGGAAAACGCGTGACCATGACGGTATCCGCGCTCGCGAACGCCGAGCGCTCGATTGCTGGGCGCAAGCGCTCGAGGGGCGGCCCGGCATCACCGCCGCCATCGTACCCGACCCGACCAGCAATCCGCTCGATCGCTTGAAGGTGTGGGTGAATGCCGCCGAAGCCCGCATTACGGCCTGGGATCTGGTCGACCGGCTGGCAGCCGGCAATCCGCCGGTGGTCGTCCGCGACCATGAGGTCGAGCACGGCTATTTCTTCCTCGATCCATGCAATTTACATCCCGACGAAGAATTCGTCGTGGCGGCACGGCTTGCCGAGGAGCTTGATGGCGCGCGCAAGTCGAATGCGATCATCGCCACACCATGGAACGAGCGTCTCATGGCCCGCGAGGCCACGATCCTCAACTGGCCGGATTGAGGGTGGCTGTGGTAAATGCCCCGGCTGCCTTACAGTGCACGCAAAACCGAGAATGCCATGCCCACGATAGCGCCCGACCTGCACCTGAACCCTGCCGAAGGCGCACGCGAACCCCGCCGCTCGCGCACCAGCGGTATCGACCGTGCGCTGCAAATACTCGATTATCTGCAAAAGCAGGGTCGGCCAGCAACGGCGTATGAGATAGCACACGACATCGGCGCCCCCCTGTCGACGATCTACGTCATCGTCGACGATCTGGTCGAAAAGGAACTGCTGGACCGCAAGGACGGCGGCCTGCTCTGGCTAGGCCCGCGGCTTTATCAATACGGCCTGACCTACGCTCGCACATTGGATCTGCTCAACGTGGCAACGCAGGAGATGCACGAACTGGCTCAGAGTTCGAAAGAGACGATCCAGCTATGCGGCCGTGACGGTGACCATATGGTCGTGCTTGCGATGGAAGAGGGCAAAGATCATTTCCAGGTTACATCTCGCGTCGGGACCCGGACGCCGCTGAACTGGACTGCGTCGGGCCGGCTGCTCGTCGGCCATTTGCCGGAAGCCGAACGCCGCGCAATTTTCGCCCGATCCGCGATCGCCTCTCCGACCGGACGGGCCGAGACGGACAAGGATGTGCTCGCTCGGGCGGCGGCCGCAGCACTGGAGCAGGGCCTGTCGATCCAGGCTGGTGAATCCGACTTTTCAGTTGCCTGCATTGCGGCTCCCATCCGTGACAACCAAGGAGCCTGCCGTGCCACGATCTCGATCGTCGTCCCGGACGTGAAGCTGAAGCAAAAGAACCCGGATTTGATTACGATGGTCAAGACCAGTGCGCGCCGCATCGAGTCGCGGCTCGGTTGGCGAACTGACCGGCCGTAACGAACGCCCGGCGCGGGTCGATAAAATCGCAGGACGGTGCGCTTCTGAACATCCCGAAACGACGGGGCCGAGTCTCCAGGCGTTCCAATCAAGCCTGCGCTCGCATCTTCAAGCTGGACGGTCTGGTGGTTTTCTGTGCCTCACAGGCTTGAGCAGTGAAACGAGAATGTCCTCTCTGGCCTGTTGATCAGACGCTCCCGTCATCAGGCAACCGAATACAGCGTCATCGCCGCATCGAAGCCGCGCTGACCTCTCGGGTCGAGGGCTGCCCTGATCCCCAGAGATCCGGGGCCTCGTGCGGTGTGGCCGCGCGCGCCGAGCCTCGCGTCGCCGAAGAGGCCCGAGGCGATGTCGAAGCCCAGAGTGTACATGCCGGGCGGCTCTGCAGTGCGGGCAGCCTTAAAGGCATCCGTCGAGGTCTGCTCCGCGATCTTCGCGCCGACGGTCGCGAGGCCGAGTTGCGCATTCCGGGCGACAATGAAGAACGCCGAATCCTCGCAGCCAACGCGCTCGTCAGCATCAAGGCCATCCATGAAAAGCTGCTTTCCCGGGCCCCATGGCGTGTCTGCGCCGGGCATCGCGACGCCAATATCAAACCCGGTCTTGGCGGGGCCGTCTGGCTCTAATTCTCGCATCTCGCTCAACAACGCGTCGCGGCTGACCATCATTTTTCCCTTGTCCGCATAAACGCTTTTCAGCCCCTTGGCGCCTTCCGGCAATGGATCGGGCGTCAGCCCTTGTGGGAAGCGCCGCTGCTGGTTCGCGGCGAAATCAACCGGCAGGCACGCTGTTTTAGGATCGTTGATCGCCGCGGCGGCGGCTTGCGCGATGATGTCTATATCGACTTGGAAACCACGGAATGCCTCCTGAACCGTCTGCAGGGTTGTCGGTGCCGTGAAGGTGAACTTACCTGGATTGAGCGTAATGAAGTCCATCAGGTTCATCTGGTCTAGCCGGCTGCTGCGCTCCTTCGCGCACTCAACCAGAACATCCTGAGCTTGCCGGACCTGCGCTGCGTTCGGCGGGATCGGTCCATCTGCGATGGAGATTGGAGCCAGGGTGACGAAATAAGGAACGGCATTGGCGTTCGGATCGGTCTGGAACGCGTTCAGCCATTGCTGGAGAAGCCCATACATCTGGCTGGGATCCGTTACGTCCCCCATGATCAGATTGATTTGGGCCGCCTTCGTGGTAGACGGTCGTGCGTACGTCTTCATGGAAAATGCCTCTGCATGCTCTCCATTTTCATCTTGGCGTCGGCAGAAAACAGCCCGTAGGACCCCGACAACTCCATCGAAACGGCTTGGGCCTCCTCGGAACTGGCTGTATCCATCTGCAGGACGGCTAGGAACATCCCGCCGCGGCCTACCCCGTTCACGAACATGTTTCCGTAGCGTGATTGGAAGAGTTCGGGATTGCTCGATATCGCCGCCGCCGAGCCGCTCAGCTTTGGTTCGTCGATGCCGTGAAAGGGCAGCGTTACCTTGGCGGAGATGAGCAGGAACAGCGAACTGCTCTGGATCTTTGAGCTTTGGGCGAAGTCAAATCTTCCTGACGCGGAGAAGCACCCGCACCCGCCGCTCGCTTCGACATTGATGCTCAGCGACTTTTCGAGTTCGGCGGTGGTGTGAATGCGGCGTATGTCGAATGAAGATATGGACCCCATTGCATCATCGACGCCGGAAAATGCGCCATCGACGACATGACCCATCGGACTACCCGTCGCAAGATCGACACCTTTTCCATAGTCGTAGCCGGGAGAGTAAGGTACGGTTACTTGAGTAAGCATTTCAATCTCCTGATTCGTCTATTGGCATTACTCTTGAATAAACCAGTTCAGCTGAGTATAATCTGGCACAATTGTGTCTACTGCCAGAGTGCAGGCTAACGGCCAGTTGGCGGCCGTCCTCCGCGCTATTTCTAGCAGGAAGGCTCAAGCGTTGTGGGGAGGCGCTATCCCAACCCATCTGTCGAGTTCCCTTTCGGAACCAAAATTACAGGGCCAGGCGCTCCGCCCCGGAACAACTCCCAGACGTCTTTGATGTCCATGACCTTCTCTGCAAGTCTTCAAAGAACGATCCGACCGGAATCGATCCATGCGTGTCAGGAAGCTCGATCGGAACCGGATCGCTCGCCGAGCTTGAGTTCGGAGCAGTTCCTGGCGCGGAGAAGCCACCACCTCACCGGAGGCACCAGACATCCAAAGCGGAGCAGGCGCGATCCCGCTTCGAGTGTGGATCGCGCATGCTAGAGCTAGTCTGATACGGATTGGACAAGGATGGTGATGTCGTAACTGGCATCCGCGCCCTGCACGTTTTTCACGGTTTGGAAATCCATGATCGCGGACAGGTCGATCATCCCTATCTCGTCATCGCCTGAAAGGTCGGTCTCGATAATATTGAGGTAGAATTCACCGGCTGGAACGACCTGGTTGATGTCGAGATTGTAGTCGTTTCCCGGAGTGAAGGATCCAATCGGGAAGCGAACAGGACCCATCACTCCAACGAGGTCGTCAGAGCCTGTATAATCATTCGTCGAATGACATTTGATGCGGCCTATGTTCAGAGAGTAGGGACGCATGGTCATTGCTCCATCAACTTGTTGCGAGATGGAATGCTCACCTGCCCGAGCTTACGAATGGCTTACGAGGTCGTCACAGCCCGCTGCTTTCTGCTCGCTGAGGTGTTGTCGGCGACCGTGGACATCACCTGATGCCTGTCGCGCGGTCAGTCGACCCGGTAAATGACGTAGTAGGCCGACCCCTCGATCGCCGAGCGGGCGATTTTGGCGATTGGACCCAAGCCTTGTTCTTCCTTCTCCATGGTGACGGAGCCGAGTGGATCATTGCCATTAAGAGGGCCGTCTTCATCCCAAAGAGAGAGATTCTGGCTATACTCGAACGGCAGCACGAGGCCGGGTTCGAACGACTGGTCCGCATTGACTTCCCTGGTGGTTCCGGGAGAGGGCCAGACAGCGTCATCGACATTGCCTTCAGTCCCGGTGGTGATGAACAGATTGTCCGGATCGGCCCGTATGGCGTCGATCACTCCAAGAACGCTTGGCAGTGACTTGATCCCTTGCAGCAGGCTGCCGGCGAAGTCGTTCTGGGACGGCGTCAGGCCCATGATGGCGTCGACCAGCGCCTGGTTGGCCGCGAAGTCGGTTCCGGTGGCGGGCTGGACACAATAGATGGTTTGAACGGTTGCGGTCGGCACGGGTTTTCTCCTTGAGTTGGAACGATGCCGACAGTGACGGAGCCGCGCTTACGTTTGGCTTACATGCTGAAATGACGCGCACTCGGCCCATCATCTGCTATAAGAGTGCAGCCTGGCGGATCTGGATGCGGCGGTGCACGGCGGCCCGATAGCAAAGCTTTCAATGCCAAGACCCGCGGGAATCTCGCGGCGGCCGCGTATTGCTGCACTGGTCGACAGGTGCCTGGAATCCGGCATGTGCTGGATTGCTGCCCCTGGCGGATACGGGAAGACCACCGCGGTCATCGATTACCTCCAGGAAAAGCGGGCTCCGCATGTCTGGTATCGCGTCGATGACGAGGACCAGGATATCGCCCGCCTGTTCTACTATCTGGCGATGTCGCCTGGGGCGCAGGAACTCAGTCTTCCTGTTTTCGGAACCGAATATGCGGAGGATGCTGCTGCATTCGCGCGTCTGTTCTTCCGCGCTTACTTGGCGCAGATGGCGCCGGACACGGTCATCGTCCTTGACGATATTCACCGTGCCGATACACCAGAATTCCGCGAAGTTCTGGCTGTCCTGCTGCGAGAACTGCCCAACACGGTCCGGTGCATCTGCATATCGCGTACACTGCCTGGTGGGGGCGTGGCCGAACTCGCGCTCGCAGGCAAGCTGCCGGTCATCGGCCAGACCGCACTGGAATTCTCGGAGGACGAAGCACGCTGCCTCGTCGGCCTCAGGGAACCAGGCCATGAGAAGGGGATCGATGTCACCGCCGCCAGGGGGTGGGCGGTCGGCCTGGTCATGATCGCCAACCAATCAAGTGCCCCGCAGTTGATGAGCGCCATGCCTCTGGGGCAGGGAAACTTCCAGGAGGTGGTCGGCAGACTGTTCCTGCAGAACGTTCCAGGCGACGACCAGAACACCCTGCTGAAGCTTAATCTGCTTCCCGAAATCAATTCCGGTCTTGCCGACGCCTTGCTCGGACCCAGAGTCGGCGGCCCGGTGCTGGAGCGGCTCTTCCAAATGCAGCTGTTGGTTACCCGAACAGGCCTCGGAAGCGGAGGATTCCAGTTCCACGACCTCCTGCGCGATTACCTGTCCAGGCTCTTCGAAGCGCGGCTGCCGCCGGAAGAGCAGGCAAGTCTGCGCGAAAGGGCAGCTCGGGTCCTGCGCGACGCAGGATTGGTCGACGCTGCCGTATCGATGGCTCTCCAAGCAGAAGCCTGGCCGCTTGCCCGCGAGTTGGTTATCGAGCACGCCGAGGCGATGCTGTCCCAAGGCCGCAGGGCTACCTTGATCGAATGGGGCACCAGATTTCCTGCTGAAGAACTGGAAGGCTGGCTTCTCCACTGGATCGGGGCCGCTCATGTTCCTGACGACGCCGCAGCCGAGCGATGGTTCTCGCGGGCTTGGGAGGCGTTCGAGAAGGACGGCGATTTGCGGGGGCAGTGGCTGACCGTGATCCGCGCCGTGCTCGTAAAGACAAGCAGCTGGCGGACGCACGGGGGCCTGGACGGGTGGACGCGAAGGGCAGCCGCCATCCTTCGCGGAAGGCAACCCGATCTTGTCCCGAGAGAGCGGATGCTGGTTGGTGTCGGCATGTTGCGCGCGGTGGATTACGGGGAGGCCGACGAGGAGACCGCACAGGCAGGAGTGAAGATGGCCGACGAACTCCTGCAACAGCTGTCGAACCCGACTGGTGAAGTTCCGGTTGACCTGAGATTGCTTGCCAGTGAAGCCCTTGTTGATCATGCGGTCTGGTCAGGGCGGCAGGACATCTTCGAACAGGCGGTCGACAGCGTCGCTTCCGAATTGAACGACCCGAAGGTGACGCCTTGGGTGCTCGGCATGTGGTTGGTCTCTTTCGGCGCCGCCAGCGGAAGGTATTTTTCATTCTCGAGGCGCGGGTTTCCATATGCCTCGGCCGAAGACGCCCTTCGCAAGGCAATCGAGATGGGCGAGAGGGAAGCCCTGAGAAGCGTCGAGTTCAGCGGTCTCTACCATCTCCAGCTGCTGCTCAAGCTGCGTAACGATTTCGCCGGCTTCGCAGATCTCGTGACGAGGCTCAGCAAAATCGCGGACAGCCGCTTCACAACTCAGGTGGCTGTAGTCGCCGATTGCCGAGCCGCCATGCATGCGCGGCAAGGCAGCTTCGTCGAAGCCTACAGGGATTGCGACACGTTCATGACCGCGATCGAAGAGGCGAACGAGCCGATGGTCGAGCGCTGGCCGCATTATGTCACCAAATTCCAGGTTCTTCTCGCCGACAGAAGGCCCGCTGAGGCCGCCTCGCTGTTGGCAGATATCGTCGACCGGCTGGACGGTGGCCCGCGGGAACGGGTGAAGATTTGCATTCTTGCCGCTGCCGGTTTTGAAGAGAAATGGAGGGGCGGAGCCGGTTATGAAGAGAAACTGACGGAGTTCATGACAGCCCTGAGGACCGTCAACCCGTCTGCAATCCTACTCAACCTGCCCGATCTCCTCGCCGAATTGCTGGCCGATGCACTTGACCGCGGAATCGAAGTGGATCTCTGCCATTCGGTCATTCAGACGCGGCGTCTCGTCCCGCCAATGAGACGGCCTGCCAAATGGCCATGGCCACTGAAGATCTTTGTGCTGGGCGGCTTCAGGATCGAGCTCGACGGAACTCAGTTCGATCTCGGATCAAAATCGCCGACGCGTGCCCTCGACATCCTGCGGGTTCTCGCCCTGGCGCGCGACCAGACCTGTCCCCTCGAAAGCATTCATGACTGGCTTTGGCCCGACCTTGACGGGGATCAAGCCAAACCGGCGTGCGAGCAAGCCCTTCACCGCCTGCGCAAGACGCTCGGCAAGGGCGACTTCATAGTTCAGAGGGAGGGGCGCATCAGTCTGCCCCCGGACAAGGTGTGGGTCGACCTTGCCGATTGGGAAACCCGTCTCAACCGCGGTCTTTCCCGGAAAGGGGATACGACAGTCCCCGAAAAGGAACAGCTTCTGGCGAGATTCCCCGGCCCGCCACTGTCGCCGGGTTCTCTTCCGTCTTGGGCGATACCGGTGGCCGACAAGGTTCGGGACGGCTATATCGACCTGGCGATCAACGTCGGAAGACATTGGGAGAATGCCGGAGAAGGTTTCCGGGCGCGAGAAGCCTACCTGAGAGCACTCGAGTACTACCCGGATTCGGAAAGAGTGTACCAAGCCCTCATCAGGGAACGTCTGTCCAGCAGTGATCCTGCCGCAGCTGTAGACGACTTCTCGCGTTACGAGAGGGCGGTTGGAGCGAACGGGGAATACAAATCCTCTCACGTGATCCGCACGCTGGTGCGCCCGTATCTGAAATCCTGAACGCCCAAAGACCCGAAGCCACCCGTAAGCTGTGTCTTGCCAGCGTGCTCCGAACCTCTTCTTTGCACGGCCCGATAATTTCACGGGCAATCCCTGGCCGATCGTGTGCGGGGCGGTTTTGTCCAACCAGCAATCCGGGTCGGAAACACTGAGACCCCGGAGCGATAAACTCTGCGCTTGGGCAGCGTGCCTGCGTAATGCTGGATTCTACCCAGCAGCGTGCAGGACTACTCGCGCAGCGAGCGGGCGGGCAAGATAGACCGGCGGAATCGGGCTTTCGATACAATCCACTCGCTTGTGGTTTCTTCCTGAGCGAATGGATCCAAAAAATTTCGATCTGTAAGCCATCCGTAAGCTGCGGTCAGAGAAACTCAATCCGTCGAAACCAAACAACCGCTTCGTCCGGCCCCTCGAGAGGCTACCCCGCTCGCGAAACCGCGCATGCAAGCAGCCCGATGAGGATCAAAAACATGTCTACATGGCAGGATAGAGCATACCGGATATTAAATCTTTTCGAGGGTTCGGCCGACGAAGCTGGTGACCGAACCTGGCAGATCATGAACCACGTTCTCGACGAGAACAATCAGGACGACTACATCAGCAGAGACTTCTACAACGTCCAGCAGACCGCAGGCGGGCTGCCGGAAGGCGTCACCTTCGAAGTCTTCCTGTCAGCGGTGTCCGGTCATGTCAGGGACGAGCTGCAGGGCGGAAGCTTCGACGAGGAGCTTGGCGATGATGACGTTCGCACGGCAGGCCTCTCTTTCGACGACAACATTCGCCGGCATATCCGGTTCCTCAACGGAGTGGTCCACCAAGGCGCTCCCGGCGAGGTTCATCTCGGACTATGGGAGAGAATTCTGCAGGCCCGCGACAATGGCCGGAGCATCCACTCGCTGTACCACGACTATCTCGTCGATGCCTAACCGGCCCAGACACTCACGGTTTTTGTCACAGGCACAGGTCCGCAGGAAGCCATCGCCCTAGCGACACGTGCCCGGAAGGGACAGCAGCAAACTTCGGCTGGGAGATGCTCGGCAGCCAAGGAGGCGGCTGGGCCCGGCAAGGACATTCCTGACCTGGTGATTGTCTGATCGGCCGATGTCCGAACGAGACGTAACTTGCTCTTGGGCCTGGGCTCTCGGATCGACGGAGCGCGGGCTTTGCACATCCGCAACCTGACGTTGGTCTTTCCCCCCGTCCGCGTGACGATCCATGGTCCAGCGCCGCAACAAACGAAACAAGGAGAGTTCTCATGCCTGGTAACGATCTTCAGGTCACCGGCGGCATCACGCAAGCACTGCTTGACGCGCTGAACCAGATACACACCGCCGTTGCGGCCCAGCTTGTGAATCCCGACGGCACGCCGTCTGGCTCGGCAGTCTACATGCACCTTCCAGTCGGCCAGCCGATTGACCCGAAGATGTATGCCAATCCCTGGACGCCGGCCGGCGGCAGCGCCTACGGCGCGGTTTCCACCACGGGCGCCTTCTCAGCACCACCCGCGCCCCCTTCGGCCGGAACGCCCGCGACGCCGGCCGGTCAGCTGTCCGCAATGCCGGCACCAGATCCCAGGCTGCAATTGGCGATCAGCAGCGCCTTCAACACGGCTCAGCGGGTTGATGACATGTTGATGGTCACCAACAAGGGGGTTGCGGTGTCGTGGCCTCAGCGCACCGTCAGTATCGAGTATTTCACAGCCCTGGCCGGCATGCAGGCGGAACCGATCCCTGAGCCCTCGACCGATATCAAGAAGCGCATCGCCGATGCCCAGAAGACATTGTATCTGATGGATGCCGACGGCAATTTTACCGGCTACACGCCGCGCCACACCGCCTACAGGCACAACCAGAAGGTGCTGGCAGATGCGCGCAGCGAGTTCGCGCTCGCTTACTCCCAAGCCATGTCCGATCCTATCCAGGGACAGGCATGGCCGGTCACCAGCGCCAGATACCAGAACGTCGTCGACCAAGCCTATAACGACTTCAAGGATATGGGCGGGCAACAGATCGACGACGCGATTGCAACCCTTCAGTCCGTCGGCGGCAGCGCCGCGGCCGCCCTGATTGCCAAGGCCCGCAAGATGTACGACGAGTATAGCGTTGGTCTCGGTGGCGCCGTGGCAATCAAGGTGCCCTGGTCGTATATCGATCCGGTCTCCTGGTGGGATCACACCAACGATGACTTCGGGGTGATGAAGATCACCGCCACATCGAAACAGTACCAGGCGAGCGGTGGCGGCGGCCAACACAGCTTCGGACACAGTTTTTACAACAACGAGTCGTCATCAACATCGGGGAGCGTCGGCTACAGCGTTCTGGGTTTCGGCGCCTCCGCCAATGCATCACATAGCGAGACCAGCCATAACGACGGGTGGAATGCCGACCAGTCCTCCTGGCAGTCGCATCAGGACAGCAGCTCTTCGGCAACTGTCACGTTCGAGTGGTTCATGGCCAGCATCGAACGGCCATGGCTGCTTGGCGATCTTTTCCACATGGACGGCTGGTATCTCGCCGGTCAGAAGAAGAATGCGATCAGCGACGGGACCATCGAAGGTCAGATCGGCGACGTGCCCAAGCTGCTCCCGATGATCCCGAAGGGTTTTCTGATTGTTCGAAACGTGAAGATTAGCGCTAATTCCTGGGGCAGCATGGGCAGCGCATTCCAGAGCGCCGTCGACAGCGCCAGCGGACACACTGAAAGCAGTTCCACCTCCTATGGCGGCAAGGTTGGTTGGTGCGGTATCGGCGGATCGGTCCAACATTCCAATTCGGACAGCAGCGGCGCATTCAGCAACCAGCACGATGCATCTCAGGGATTTTCCTTCAGCAGCAATGAACACGGTGGAACGCTTGAACTTTTCGGTTCGCAGATCGTGGGCTGGGTAGGCCAGATACAGCCGGCCGCGCCGCGCAAGGACGACCCTGCACTCAACGCCGGAGTCGTGGCCAACCCTGCGACAGCCGCCAATGCCGGGGCGCCTGTGACACCGGCCGACGCGCCCGCTGCTCCGCAAGGCTGAGGTGTCCCTGTGAGCACGAACAGCGATCAGCTCGCGATCCTTGGCCAGCAAGTGGTGGACACGTTAATCGCGACCTACAACCCCAACAATGACCCGTCGTTGGCGCTTGCCATTCATCCGGGGCAGGCGCTAGCCGATGGCATCGTCCAAAATGGCGTGACCAATCCGCTGCGGTTGTCGGAGTGGCTGGAAGACCAGTACGACTATCCGCTATGGCTGAAACGGTCCGATGCCTCCTTCGTTTCCGCCTCGTCTGTCGGCAGTCTTACCGCCAAGTCTGCCTATTTGGCGATGATCCCATGGGCGCAACCGGGGGTTCCGGTGGACGCTCCTTCCTATGCGCGCATCGCCGCGATGGTTGCCGAGGCACGAAAAGATATCGGGGACAATCCCGATGCGCTGCCATTCAGCTGCGAGCCGACAGATTTCGCCGAGCCCAGCTGCACGGCCTGGCATGTCTTCGATCAAAGGATATCCCGCACTGCCGCAACCACGACCGAGACACCCGGCGCGATTAAGGCAAACCCCCTCTTATGGAAGATGCGAGTGTTGACAAAAGAAGGGGTTTCGAACCTCACCGCAGTTTCCGAGGCGGTCGAACGGCGCAAGGCATTTGCCGCCGAATTAGCTATCGTGCCAAGGGTTCAGGCGGTCAGAAAGCTGCGCACGCAGCCACATCTCACGGACTACGCTACCCAGCCGGTCGAGTTTCTCGGTATCCAGGATGCAGCAGGCACCGCGGTCAATCTGAGCCAGTTCAGCGCGAACCATCTGGATGGTCTCACCGCTTCGCCGCTCCACGCCCGGGCGCTGGCCGACAACCTGCCAAGATTCAGTCGAATTCGCGCTGCCCGGCGACACCTCACAGCCCAGGCAGATCAAGTCTCGCCGCCCAGAGAGCAGCCAAATGCTTCAAACACGCAAATGCAGTTGGACACGTCGCTCGTGAACCGATTGGCCACAATCCAGCTTCACGATCTCATTAGAAACCCCGTCGTAACGGAGGTAACTACCTCGGACAGTGAACTGCATGTGCATTTCGAGTACTGCATGCTCACCATCAGCCGGCGGATCGCCGGCACGAGATGGTGGCATCCCGACCTCATCGACGAGGAGGATTGGTACGTACCGGGAATGAAGCGCGGCGACATGATCAAGGCTTCGACCGACGACGCCTATGCGCATTGCCTGCCTCAGGGCCTGCTTCTGGTTCGAAACGTGGAATTCAGCGGCTCGTGGACCGCCGAAGCCCGCACGACGATGCAAAACGCCGTCTCGTTTCTGGGTCCCTTCCTGATGCAGGCGCCAACCAGCTCTACATCCAGCACGTCCGACCTCGAACAGATGAGTGTGCTTGGCGTGGGCGTTCAGGTAATAGGCGAGCTTTGTTTTCCATTGCCGCCGCTCCCGCCGATGGATGATCCAGCGGAATCGGAACGTCCCGTTGTCTAAGCAATCCACGACGCTCAATGAAGAGGGCAAATGCGTTGTGGCCGAGCCGGGACGACGTACCCTAGGCGACCGATGTCATTGCGCTGCACTCTGCGGTGCTGGCACGCTGCGAGCAACAACTAGACCAACTTCAAACAGGGCTTGCCAAAGGCATTGCAGCTGGCGATTCCGAGGCGATGCGTGACTTGATCGAAACCGTTACTGCGTTTCGAGATCCATCGAGGGCCGGCGGAATTGAAGTCGAAATCGCTGGGCCTCTCACCGTACTCCTGACGAGAATGCCGTTCCTTACGGCGTCGAAGGACAGTGGGGAAAGGTGGTCGCGAGAGCGCGCTGTCGCCTTTCCCACAACCATCAGATCGGCCGTTCCGGCTTCGCAGGCAACTGAACGAAACGGGTAGTTCCAACCGCGATCAGAGTAGGGCCTTCGCGGTTCGCTTAGATTTCATACTCCGCTTCGAGTGAACGTCAAGATCAAAGCGTGGCGAGCTACTCGAAAACCATCGGCGTATCTGATGGGACACTGAGCTGTTTGCCATTCACAAAGAGACGCAGAGCCCAGCCCCTGGATTTTCAGCTAATTTCTTCGCGCGTCGGGGGAGTTAAAGTGCTTGCGTTCAACAACTCGGCACGTTGTAGGAACAGGGCTCTGCGCGACGTCTCAGCTCTGCGGGCTGCACCAACGCGGAAAAAGGCGCTGTAATCGGTGGTGTTGGCGGTGCCGCGCTCGGAACAGCAGCTGGCGGGAACGACGTGCGAAATGCGGTCGTTGGCGGTGCAATCGGGGCCGTCGCCGGTACGTTGATCGGAGCGGCGGCCGACCGCCGCGGATACTGTCGATACCGGGATCGGAACGGGCGAGTCTTCGAGGCGCGATGCAGGTGATCGCGTTTCGTGTCTTGCCCCGCCGTGACGCTCGCAGGGCGTGAACGATGCCTGACCCGCCCGCGAACGCAATCAAGAAAAGCAGACCGGCGGTCAGCCCAACAACACGTGACACCGCCAACGACCGACCCCGGCGCTATTGTGCAGTTCAGGGGGACTCGTCCGACTCCGGCAAACGATCGCGAATGGCTTCCTCGGTTTTGCTTGCCGTCGATTTTACGACTTCCCCGACGCGGTCGACCAACGTCTCGGCATCGCCGCTGGTGCCCTGTCGGTCAGCCTCTTCTTTTGCGGTCTCATAGGCTTCGGCGGCGACCTGCTTGGCCTGCTCCAGGCCCTTCTCGAAGACGTCCTCGGCACTGTCACGAAGCTTGTCACGGTAGGCGCCAAGTTGCTCGTCTTCCGTGGCGGTGTGAGGCAGCATCACGCCGATGGCGGTGCCCACCGCAAGGCCCACCGCGGCTATCGCCAGAGGTTCGCGCTGGAACAGGTCCTGCGCCGACTGACGCGCCCGTGCGGTCACATCGCTGGCGGCTGAGCCGAGCTGTCCTGCCGTGCTTCTCACTCCTTCTCTGGCGTTACCCGCAAGGTCTGCCACAGCTTTAGTGGCGCCGCCTGCAACGGAAGCAACCGAACCAGCGGCATCGGAGAGCGTGGTGCCGATTCCGGAACCTTCGCTCTCGGCACCGTACTCGTCGCCGCTCGAGCCCTGCCATCCCTCGCCGCCCAAGCTGCGCCGGTCAGAGAAATCCCTGGCGGGGTCAGGTCCTCTGCGGGTCTGATAGACACCTAGTGCTGAACTGTCCACGGACGTGCCCTTGCCGAGCATCAGCCAGGCCAGGCCGGCGCCGACCAAGGTAAGCGGCAGCGGATTGTCCCTGACCTGCGCCTTGAGGTTGGTGAGCATAGCGGATCCCTCACCGCTGAACATCCCGGTGAATTCGTCGATCAGCTGACCCGGTGTCATCTTGCTGCGGATCGAGTCTGCGGTATCTGCCACTTTGGCGCGGGCAATATCGGCATCGCGTTCCAGCTCGGCTGCGGATTTGTCGGTCATCTTATCTGTTCCTTGATCACGCGTGCGTCGCGCTTGAGTTGGTCTTGTGTGCGGTCGGGCGTCAGTTCGGAGGGAGCCATGCTTGCTTTGCCGGAGCGCAAGAGTATGACTCCCAGTATCGCCACCACGACGCCGACCAGCAGCGAAGACCATCCGGCTCCCAGTCCGGCGCTCGCCAAGGCAATCACCAGCGCCTGCAAAAGCACCATCAGGGCGGCGAGCAGGCAAATGGCGCCTCCTATCACCTCCACCGCGCCGGCGCCGGCCTTGCTCACCTTTTCCGACATTTCAGCCCGCAACAGCCTGCTTTCGGTTTGAAGCAGCGTTGTAACCTGCTGTGCCAGATCGCCGACAAGGGTTGTCAGGCTGCGAGTGTCCTGATTGTCGGTCATGGGTTTTGCTCCAGACTTGCATCGGCCCAGTCATCGCCGGACTGATCTGAGCGGGATAACGTAGGCTCAACTGGCTCTGCCGATCGCCGTCCGAACTCATTCGAGCTCGAATCCGTCTCGGACGCCCGGCCTGCTCCCGACTGATCCGGAGTCCCGGTCGAAGAAGATGGCGGCGAGCTCTTGATGAACCGTCCTAACGCCAAGCCAGCCAATACCGAGCCAGCGATCAGCGCCCCGGAGTTTTCACGGCCGAAGGACTGGATTTCGCCGAGCACCTCATCGAACGGCTTATCCTTTAATGAGGATGAAAGCCGCTCAAGCCCGCCTGCGGCATCGAGGGCGAACTTTGAAGCGGTCCGTTGATCATTATTGGCCAGATGCTCGCTTGCCGCGCGCAATGCACCGCTAAAGGCCTTCAAGTTGGCGCTCACGTCGCGTTGTGTTCCCTCTGCCTTGTCGAACAATGCTTGCTTGGCTTCCGAAGCGTAATCGCTGGCTTTCCGAGTGACCTCGTCGCGAGCGTCATGTAGCGCCTCGGTCGCGGTCTGCTTTTCTCGTTGTACTCTTTCCGAAAGCTCGCTTTTGGCTGTCTCGAAATCGGCCGTCTGACGGCCCTGATCGTTTTGGTGCTGCATGGTGTCTCCTAGTGGAATCCGAGGAAGGAGAGGATCGCAAGCACGACGACGACAAGGCCGATGAGATAAATGACACTGTTCATGGCGCAATCTCCTCCACTTCGCACAGAACTTGCCTGGGCTTCCTGAGTTCCCTTCCGGCGAATCTTTTTTGGTAAGCGCTGCCTGACCGTTCTGAGGCCTGCTTCGCCCCTGCGAAACGGCGTCACGAAAGACGTTTTCTCGCGCCGTCCGCAATGCCTCTGCGAGGGCCGTGATCGGCAAGCCGTGGCAGCTGCCACGGCTTTTCTTCACCAGTCGATCGCAGGCCGCGCGATCATCAGCACCTCAGGTCCTTCGGAAACAAGGCGTGCACAAACCGAGGCACCGATGACCCCATTCTCCGGCTGCGAGAAAGCATCGTTCATCCCAGCCAGGAAAGACGCTACCGCGCCGTCGGCTACGACATTAATCTCTCACGTGCCGCAGAAGGTCTGGTGCACACGCTCGTGCGGTGGTGGTGGATCGGCGTAGTGTGCCATCACCGGCTGCTCCTCGAAGGGACGGGCCAGGACGCACTTCTTACGGAGCCCACTTGAAGGTCAGGCACGAATAGACTAAGTTGGATAGACTAAGTCATAGGGCCTGCAATGCACACCGTCAATATCCACGAGGCCAAGACGCATCTGTCACGCCTTATCGACAGGGCGGCCAAAGGCGAATCTTTCATCATCGCGAAATCCGGCAAGCCGATGGTGAAGGTCATTGCGATAGACGCTCCTGCGGCCGGCGAAACGCGTCGCGTCGGGTTTATGGCCGGGCAGTTTTCTGTTCCGGACGATTTTGATCACATGGCCGGTGAGGAAATCGAGAAGCTGTTCGGCGGCGACGCATGAAACTTCTGCTCGATACCCATCTTCTGCTCTGGGCGGCGGGCGAGCCCGACAAGCTCCCGCCTGCCGCTCTCACGCAGATCGAGAATCGCGACAACGACCTGATGTTCAGCGCCGCAAGTCTGTGGGAGATTGCGATCAAACGCGGTCTGGGCCGCGCTGACTTTACGGTCGATGCGCGGCTTTTACGTCGGGGCCTGATCGACAATGGCTATCATGAGCTGCCCATCACCGGCGAGCATGCCATTGCCGTGGAGGGGCTTCCACCCATCCACAAGGACCCCTTCGATCGGATTCTGATTGCTCAATCGATCGTGGAGGGCATTACATTGCTGACCGTCGACGATCTGGTCGCGCAGTATCCCGCGCCTATCCGCAGTCTTTAACGAACCTGCGCCCTCAGAGCGCGCGCGGGGCGATACGGATTGATCGTGCCGTCGCCTGCGGTCGGCTGCTGGAGTTACCCGGCGGGTCAGAAGGGCCTTGCCGCAGCAACGACGGCTATCTCGAAAGCAAGATCGTCGATGCGCCGACATTCGAAGGCCCGCACGCCGGCGGTGGGTTCACCATGAGGAGTGTGAAAACCGTACAGGTTCGAGCCTTGCTCGAATTTAGCGAAAGATCAGGTGCAAAGGCTGGAGCAACACCCCGTAGCGATTGATGTCCGTGAGCAAGACACGCCTGTTGTCCAGTTGTCTCTGACCCTGGGCCTGTAGGCTACACAAGCGCAATCCGCCTCGCGCTGAAGATAGCCGGCACCCATCGGGAGAGGGAGGAGGGCGGGAGATAGGTGCCGGCCTAGACGGGAATCGGGTCCGCCGCCGCAACAGCGTAGCTGAGCCTTGGCTTGGTGAACGAACGGAGCCTATCCTGGACCTTCGCGCGCCGATTTTTTACTAGCTTCCCGCCAACGACAACCCAGTGGCGCGCTCGCATAGCAGGGCAAGCAATTCGCTGCGCCGCGCTTCCGGCGTGTCGACGGGCAACACGAAGCAAAGAGTCTTGTTGATGGCCCCGTTACCGTCGCGGATGGGCGCGGCCATGCACCACGTGAAGCGGTCGGCCAGAGCAGCCGTCTCGCTGAAACCTTGCTGGCGCGCAAGAGCGACATCGCCGAAGAACTCAGCTGGCGCAATGACGCGGCCGTCGGGAAGCGTGTAGTCGCCAGGCGGAATGAAGTCCCGTATTTCCTGCTCGCTCATATGGCCGAGCAGCAGTCTTCCGGACGCCGTCCACGGGATCGGCACCTCGACTCCGACATCGCTTGAAATCCGGAACGGGCCAGGCGAGTCCCGGCAATCAAGGACGACATATTTGTTCCCCCGCAGGCCGCACAGTTGGACGGTCTCGCCCGTCTCCGCGGCTAGTCTGTCCAGGGTTTCGATGATGCGCCGGTAATGGGCATTATGATGTGAGTAGGCCCAGCCGAACAGATGCATCGCCTTTCCGAAATAGACATAGCCTTCCGTTCCGACGTTCTCGAGCATTTCGGCTTCCAGCAGGCTGTTGACGATTTCATAAGTGGTTGAACGCGGCGCGCCGATCATCTTGGCGATATCGCCGACGCGCATCGGCGCTCGGTGCCGCAGAAGGGCCTCGAGTAGCATGATGACGCGGTCGATCCCGCGACGCCGTTCGCCATTGCGCGGCTCGGCGCCGGCTTGCGTTTCAATTAGACCAGTGACGCCATCGCTCATGTAGGCCGCACCCGCGCAAAAATCATTTCGGCCCTCGTCTCAAGACGCTTGAAAGATGTCAAGGCTCAGTCTAGCATCCCATTTGTCCGATATACAGGCTTATTGTCTGAAATATCGGACAATAACGAGCCAGGCGCAGAAAGTCCTGACGAGAAAACAGGCGGTTTCCGGGAAGCGGCAACCGGCGGGTTTTCTCGTCCCGACCCCGCACGTCCAGGCATAACTTCAGAAGGGAACAATCATGACGAAATCATCGTTTTTCGCGTCCGCCAGTGCCCTTTGCCTCGGTCTTCTCCTTAGCCTCGGCGCCGGTTCGCAGGCCAACGCCGCCGCTAAATGCATCAAGGGCGATCGCAAACCGCCATATACGATCGGCTGGGCCAATATCTATTCAGTGCCGACCTGGATGAAGCAGACACAGGGCACGATCGAAGCCGAAGTCGAGACTTTGAAGAAGCAAGGCTTGGTCGACAAGCTCGTCGTGACCGATGCCCAGGGTGACGCCAACGTCCAGATTCAGCAGATCCAGTCGATGATCGATTCCGATGTCGATGCCATCATCTTGATCGCTGGTTCGTCGACCGCGCCGGCGCGCGTGCTGGCGGACGCCTGCGCCAAGGGCATCGCCATCATCAACTTCGACAGCCTCGTCGATACCGACCAGGTGACCGCCAAGGTCAACACCGATTCCTCACAGTGGGGCGATCAGGCGGCCAAGTTCCTGATCGACGCCATCGGCGGCAAGGGCAAGATCCTCATCCTCAATGGCCCAGCCGGCGTTTCGGTCAGCGACGACCGGCGCAAAGGCGCCGATGCCGAGCTTAAGGCCCATCCCGATGTGAAGGTGCTTGCCGAGACGAACACGCCCTACAATGTCGCGCCCGCCCAGGAGGCCGTCACCAGCCTGCTTTTCGCCAACCCCGAAATCGACGGCATCCTGTCGCTGGGCGGCGCGTTGTCGGCGGGCGCCGTGCTCGCGCTCGACAAGCAGGGCCGCGACCAGGTGCCGATCACCGGCGAGAATGCGCGCCAGTTTCTCGAACTGTGGAAGGAAAAGGGCCTGAAGAGCTGGGCGACGATGCAGCCGAACTGGCTCGGCGCCTTCGCCACCTACACCGCCGTCCATGCACTGGAGCGCGAGGATGTGCCGGCTTTCGTCAAGATCCCGCTGCCGGTGATCGACAATTCCAACATCGACGAATACCTCGCCCGGGCGAAGGATTTCCCGGCTGACGGTTACATCTATTCGCCGTACGATGAGGATCTATTCAAGAAGCTGCTGGCCCAGAAATAAGCCCTGAAGGGTTGTAGCATTGACAACCACGGCTCCGCTTCTCGCCGCGCGGGGGGTGTCGAAGTCCTTCTTCGGCAACCCCGTTCTGCGCAACGTTTCCATCGCTCTCCAGCCGGGCCGCGTGCATGCGCTGCTGGGCGAGAACGGCGCAGGTAAGTCGACACTGATCAACCTTTTGTCCGGCGCCTTGCGCCCGGACGGCGGGGCGATCGAGGTCGATGGGCGCCCGGTCTCGCGCATGACCCCCGCTAATGCGCGACAGTCCGGGATCGCCGTTGTCCAGCAGGAACTCAGCCTGACAGCCAGCCTGTCCATTGCCGAAAACATCGGGCTCGGCGCCTATCCCAAGCGGTTCGGCTTGATCGACTACAACGAGCTTGCCGTCCGGGCCAGGGCCGCATGCGATCTTGTCGGGCTTTACGAACCGCTATCTACGCCGGTGGGGCACCTGTCGCTCGGCCGCCGGCAGATGGTGGAGATCGCCAAGGCGCTTTACCGCCGGCCGCGCGTGCTCATTCTCGACGAACCCACCTCATCGCTATCGGCAACTGAGACAAAAATCCTCACCGACCTGCTGGGGAGGCTTCGGGGCGAGGGCATCGCTATTCTCTATATCTCACACCGACTGAACGAGGTGATGACGCTGTGCCAGCATGTCACCGTGCTCAAGGACGGGACCTGCACGGCGGACTGCTCGCTGGAAGGAACCGATGCCGCCGGGCTGGTACGGCTGATGGTCGGCCGCGACCCCGGCGATCTCTTTCCACGATGGCGGCCTTCGCCATCGCCGGCCGACGCCATCTCGGTTCGTAATTTTTCGGCCGGCCTGATGCGCGACGTCGATCTCGACATCAGGACGGGCGAGGTGCTTGGCATTGGCGGCCTGGTCGGGCAGGGGCAGGAAGATCTGCTGCTTGGCCTCTACGGCGCGATCCCCGCCAAGACGGTATCCGCGACGGTAAACGGTGTTCCGGGTTTGCCCGGCGGCGTGCCGAAAGCCAATGCGCTCGGCCTCGCTTATGTCCCGGCTGACCGCAAGCGCGAAGGCCTGCACCTGATCCATCCCATCATCACCAATATGATGCTGCCCGCCTTCGCAAGGCTGCCGGCGCTGAAGCTGCGCAGCCGGCGTGCCGAGCGCGATATGGCAAGGGGCCTCGCCGCCCAGCTTGCCATCAAGGGCGACCTCGACCGCCCGGCGCAGGCACTCTCAGGTGGCAACCAGCAGAAGGTCGCGCTGGCGAAATGGATGCCACACGATCCGCTTGTGCTTCTCCTCAACGACCCGACGCGCGGTGTCGATGTCGAGACCAAGCGTGAGATCTACATGATGCTTCGCAAACTCGCCGCCGCCGGCAAGGCGATCGTGCTGCTCAGTTCCGACACACCCGAACTGGTGCACCTTTGCGACCGTGTCGCCGTGGTCCGCGAAGGCCGCATCGTGGCCATGCTCGAGCGCGACGCACTGAGCGAGGAAGCCATAGTTTCCGCCGCAATGGGCGCCGAACAGCAGAAAGTTGCGGCATGAGCACGGTTGCATCCTCAAGCCAAGCCGGCGCACTCTACTGGCCGGTTCAGCTGCGCCGCAATGTCGGCGTGCGCAGCCTGTTCGCTGTGGTCCTGGCGTTCGTCATTGCCTACGGTTTCCTGTTTCCCGGCCTCTTGACAGCGTCCGGTTTCGCCAAATTCACCCAGAGCTGGTTTCCGCTGGCGCTGGTCGCCATGGCCCAGGCGATCCTCATGCTCACCGGCGGTATAAGCCTGGCCATCGGTGCAATGGTCAGCCTGGGCGCGGTGATCGCTGCGACGACGATGACCGGACCGCTGGGCGTAGCCGGCGGTGCCGCAGCGGTGGCGCTGACCGGTCTCGGCATCGGTGCCGCGATCGGGTTCATCGTCGTGAAACTTCGGTTGCCAGCGATTGTGGTGACGCTCGCTGGCTCCTTTATTATCGGCGGCGCTGCGCTGCTCATCCTGCCGAGGCCGGGCGGCGCCATACCCGAGTGGCTGTCGGACCTGCTTGCCGGCAACACGCCGGCGGCATTCGTGCTGCTGGTACTCATCGTGCTTCTGTGGAAACTCTATCTCGCCACGCCGCTTGGTTTGAGCATCTATGCTGCAGGCGAAAATCCCGTCGGCGCCTACCGCTCCAGCGTGCCGGTCGACGGTGCCCGAATCGCCGCCTACGCGATTAGCGGCCTGCTTTGCACAGGCGCCGGCCTGTTCGTCGCCGCGCAAACGGGTTCGGGCGATCCAGTCATCGGCACGGCGTTCACGCTGAATTCCATTGCCGCCGCAGTGCTCGGCGGCATCGGTTTCCTTGGCGGCCAGGGTACCATGCGCGGCGCTCTTGCGGGCAGCCTGCTGCTCAGCCTGATGATCAGTGTCATGTTCTTCCTCGGCTTCACGCCGGTCGCCCAATATGTCGCCCAGGGCCTCATCATCATCGGCGCGGTCGCCATCCCGCAATTCCGCAAGGTGCAGCAATGACAGCACGGAAAGAGAGCGTGAGCGGCAGGCGCGCGCTGACGATTCTGCGCAGCCGGCCCTTCCTTACGATCGCTATAGTTGCGGCGGTGTGGATCGCGGCGAGCTTCGCTTCACCTGGCTTCGGCGCTTATGGGCATTTGCGCTATTTGGTTGAATTGGGCGCGGTGGTCGGCCTGGTTGCGGCGGGCCAAACTTTCGTGGTGATTGCCGGCGGCATCGACCTTTCCGTCGCGGCGATCGTCACTGTTAGCGCTGTCAGCCTGCCGCTGCTTTCGTGGCAGGCGGATCCGACAGGGCTCACCGCCGTTCTTGCAGTTCTCACGCTGACGACCGCAATCGGCCTGGTGAACGGGCTGGGCGTGGCGCTGTTGCGCGTTCATCCGATGATCATGACACTGGCGATGGCGACATTCCTGCAAGGTCTGCTGATCATCATCGCCGGCGGCAGTGCCGTGACCGCCGAGAACCCGCTGGTCCGCTGGCTCGGCAATGCGCGGCCGGTCGGTATTCCGGCAGGCGTGCTTTTGTGGGTGGTCATTTCAGTTATCGTTCTGACCACGATGCATGCGACATCCCTTGGCGCCCGGATATTCGCGATGGGCGCCAATCCGCTCGCCGCGGCGCTGTCCGGGGTTCCCGTCGCCTCGACCACGCTCGCGGTCTACGGCATCAGCGGCTTCTGTTCGGGACTTGCCGGTGTGTTGGTCCTCGGCATGAACGGACAAGGCTATGTCGGTATCGGCGATCCTTATCTGCTCGCCTCGATTGCCGCCGTGGTGCTTGGCGGCACCTCGATCCTCGGCGGGCTCGGCACCTATGCCGGCACCATCCCCGGCGCCATCCTGCTGGTTACGATCACGGCGCTGATCACCGTCGTCAACGCATCGCCCGGCTGGCGCAGTATCCTGTTCGGGTCGCTGATCCTAGGGCTGCTGCTTCTCTCAGGCAGAGAGCAGGCCCGCCGATGACATATCGTCCAGCCGATAAATGCGCCGTGCATTGCCGTAGAACAGTGCCGTCTGCTCGTCCGCGGAAAGCTCTCCTGCAATGGCCTTGAAGCTGTCATACACCGCATCGAACGATGCATGCAGGCCGGCGACCGGAAAGTCGCTGCCGAACATCGCGCGCCGGGTACCGAAACAGTCGATGCAATGCATGACAACCGACCTTAGGCTGTCGAGCGTCCAATCATGATCGTAGGCGACCAGATCCGATATCTTGATGGCGACGTTCTCGCGCTCCGACAAAAGCCGCAGCCCTTCGCGCCACACCCGCATCCCGTCCGCATCGCGATCGATCGGGCTGCCGCAATGGTTGAGAACAAAGAGCTGGTCCGGAAAGGCCGCTGCGAGGTGCGCCGCGCCGGTGAGCTGGCGCGGAAACACCATCAGGTCGAAAACCAGCCGGTGGCGCCTAAGCAGGGACAGGCCGGCACGCCAGGCCGGATCGTCCATGATGCCGTCACGGGGGGCAAAACGACGGGCGGGATCCGGATCCCAGCTCAGTATGTCGCGTATGCCGACGACACGGTCGAATGCCGCCTGCGCCTCGACCAGCGTCGGCGCTTGGCGGTTCGCCAGTGGTACGTGAACGACATAACGGGCGGCCACGCCGCGCGACTTGTCGAGGGTTTCAAGCCACCGCGTTTCACCGGCGCAGTCATCCCCGGCCCAACCGGCTTCAACATGGACGGTGGCGACGACATTGTGCTGGCCGGCGTCGCGCAAATAATCTTCAGGAAGGTAGTTTCGCCGCAAGGGGCCAAGCTCGCCCAGACCGCCGCGTTCGCCAGCCGTGGGCGTGAGCCAGGGATGGCGGCCGAGGCCGAGATCCCAAAGGTGATGGTGGGCATCGATGATCGGTCCGGAGTAACGCTTTGGCACGCATCTCTCTCATGGTGTGGCCGGCATCGAAAATCGATCCGGACTTCATCCTGCGAAAGCGAAAGGACTAGCATCGGATGACCGAAAACTCACCCGTACTGTCGCTCGCGACCCGTGAAAATTTCCTGCTCGACGATCGTATCCGCGGCGTGCCGCCTGGCACCCTCGGGCTGGACAGCAGCCTTGTCGCATCTGAGCGCTGGCATCCAGCGCATGGACGTATGTCGTTGCCGGTGTTGACCCTCGACGAGGAGGCCTTCATCGCCAATCGTGATCTGTTCCTGGGGTATGCGCGAGAACAGGGCGCCGTGATCGCCCCGCATGCCAAGACCCCGATGGCGCCTGACCTTGCCCGGTCCCTGATCGAGGCCGGAGCATGGGGCACGACCGTCGCCGACATAAGGCAGGCCACAGTGATGCTCAGAGCCGGGCTCTCTCGGCTGATCATCGCCAATGAGGTCGGCGGACCAGGTGGTGCGAACCGACTTGCTGTCCTTGTCGGCGCCTGGCCAAGCGCCGAGTTCTACGTTTTTGCCGACTCTTTCGACGCCGTGAATGCGCTTGCTGAAGCTTGGCGCGCCAATGCGACGCTGCCGCCATTGCGCGTGCTCGTCGAACTTGGTGCGGGGAGGGCAGGCGCCCGGACCACCGGCGAAGCCGAGGCGATCGCCGACGCGGTTGTAGCAGCCGGCGGGCGGCTGCTGATCGCCGGCGTCGCAACCTACGAAGGTGCCGCGGCGCAAGCCGATCCTGGCCGCACCGATGAGGCGATATCCGCCCTGTTGGCAATGACAGCCGATATGTTCCTGCGGCTCCGCGCCCGCGTCGGCGGCGACACCCCGCTGATCGTCACCGCCGGCGGCTCGGTGTACTTCGACAAGGTGGTCGCAGCGCTTTCGCCCCTCGTTTCCAGGGACGGCAATGCCACATTGGTGCTGCGCAGCGGCGCCATCTTCTTTCACGACCATGGCGTCTACGACAGGTCGCTCGGCGCACTCGATGCCCGCGACGGTTTTGCGATCGGCGGCGTCAGTGCTTCCGCACGAAATTCGTTCCATCCGGCTTTGCGCCTGTGGGCCGAGGTACTGTCGCGGCCGGAGCCCGGCCTTGCTATCTGCGGTATGGGCATGCGCGACGTGTCGTTCGACCAGGGCTTTCCGACGGTCGTGACCATCTTTCGTTCCGGCAAGCAGCTGCCGAAAGCGCGTGCCGAGATCTTCAAGCTCAACGACCAGCACGCCTTCCTGACAATTGCGTCGGGCGACGATATTGCCGTTGGTGACGTCGTTGAATTCGGCATCTCGCACCCCTGCACCTGCCTCGATCGCTATCGCGTGATCTTCGGCGCCGACGCGGCCGGGTATGTCCGCCACGCCTTTCCTACCTATTTCGGCTGACCAGATATCGCGGCCAATTCCAACAAAGAGAACCTCGAAAGGATCTGATATGATCAAGTACTTCCAGTCCGGCTCCCGCATGTCTCAGGCGGTCGTCTATGGCGGCCTCGTGCACATCGCAGGCCAGGTGGCAGACGACCGCAAGGCCGGCATCGAGGGTCAGACGAGCGACGTGCTCTCCAAGGTCGAGGCGCTCCTTGTCGAGGCCGGCAGCAGCAAGTCGAGGCTAGTGGCGATCAACATCTTCCTGCCGCAGATCGCCGATTTCGATGCCATGAACAGCATCTACGATGCCTGGGTGGATCCTGCGCGCCTGCCGGCGCGCGCCTGTGTCGAGGCGCGTCTGGCCGATCCCGACCTCCGCATAGAGGTCACTGCGATCGCAGCTGTCTGAGCCGCCGCCATGCACACCGGCCTCAGCCATACGCTCGACTTCGACCGGCACGGCAAGACACTCGGCCATCTCAGCATTCCGTTTTCGATCGACCGTTCGCCCTATTTCCAGGTCAAGGTCCCGATCTGCCTTGTCCGCAACGGCAAAGGCCCGTCGGTGCTTCTAATGGCCGGCAATCACGGCGACGAATATGAGGGCGAGCTGTCGCTGGCAAAGCTGATCCGCCGGCTCGATCCGAAGCGGATTAAGGGCCGCGTCACCATCCTGCCGATGGCGAACGTGCCGGCGGTGATGGCCGCAAAGCGCTGCTCGCCGCTCGACGGCGGCAATCTCAACCGCGCCTTTCCCGGCGACCCGTCGGGCACGCCGACCAGCCGGCTTGCCAATTTCCTCGAGACGGAGCTGTTCCCCAGCCACGACGTGGTCTTTGACATCCATTCGGGCGGCACCTCGATGGAACATCTGCCGACCGCGCTTGTCGAGCGCAACGCCGATCCCGAACGTCACAGGCGCGGGGTGGAGCTGATGCTGTCGCTCGGCATGCCATATGGCTTCGTGGCCGACAACGGCCAGGCCTCACCGACCTCCATGGGTGCGGCGCGCCGGGCCGGCGCCATCGGCGTCAGCGGAGAATTCGGCGGCGGTGGCACTGTCACGGTCGATACGATGGAGACTACCGCCCGCGCGATCGACAATCTGCTGATTGCGCTCGGCGTGGTTGAAGGGCCAGTTCTTGGCGCGGAGTCAAAGCCGTCGGCGCCGACGCGACTGCTTTCGCTTTCGCGGCATAGCCAAGGTCTCTATGCCACCCGCCGCGGCTGGTTTGAACCCGCCGTCAAGCTTGGCGACAGCGTGAACGCCGAACAACTGGCGGGCTGGTACCACGACCTCGAACGGCTCGACCTCGCCGAGGAAGCCCTGCACTTCGCCGAAAGCGGCATTGTGCTTTCGCGCCGGCTGCACACGATGTGCGAGGCGGGAGACTGCCTCATGCAGGTCGCCGAGCCGGTCGACTGATAAGAAGCCCTCCCGACCACACGCCCATGTCGGGATCAAGACTGAGGATAACCAATGCAACTCTCCATGTGGACCTATCCTTGGGATGTCCAGGATCTGGGCTTGGAGACGGTCGAGCGCGATCTTGTCGAGCGTGCCGGGCTCAACATGATCAGTCTGGCGACTTCGTATCACGCTGGCCGGTTCCTGCAGCCGCGCAGCCCGCGCCGGAAAGCCTATTTTCCGGAAGACGGAACCATCTATTTCAAGCCAGACGCGGCACACTGGGCCGACCTTGCCATCCAGCCCAAGGTGGCGGACGTGATCTCCGAAGGCGGCGACGTGCTTGGCGAGCTTGTCCGCAGACGAGACACCAATGGGCTGGGTGTTTCGTGCTGGACGGTCTGCCTGCACAATACCCGCCTCGGCATGCTTTATCCGCAGGCCGTCACCCGCAATGCCTTCGGCGATCCCAATTATTACAACCTCTGTCCGTCGCATCCGGATGCGCGCGCCTATGTCCGCGCGCTGGTCGCCGACGTTACGCACACTTACAAGCCGGACAGGATCGAGCTCGAAAGCCCGTCCTTCATGGGCTTCGCCCACGAATACCATCATGAGAAAGATGGTGTCGGGCTGACGCCGGAAGACGATTTTCTGTTGTCGATATGTTTTTGTCCGTCCTGCCTTGCGCGCGCGGCCGGGGCCGGCGTCGACGGCCAAGTAGCGCGCAAGCTCGTCGGGCAATGGATCGTCGAGACCTGCGAGCGCGCCGTGCCCGAACGGCGCTTTCCAGATTTTCCGAGGAGCGGCCTCGACACTTTTTTGCCATGGCCGGAACTCCATGGCTACCTGCTGTGGCGGTTCGAACCGGTGACCAGCCTGGTCGCCGAACTGCGCGAGGTGGCCGATCCGGCGACCCGCGTTGTCATCATCGATTTGAAAGACGGTTGGCTTGGCGGCTGCGATCTCGCGGCGCTCGGCAAGGTCTGTGACGGGGCAATCCTGTGTGCCTACGACATGCAGCCCGGCGATGTCGCCAGACTGATGGCGGCCGGACGCGCAGCCCTTGGCGCGGAAAAATTCCTCGGCGCCGGCTACCGGCTGTTCTATCCGGAAATGGCAGGCCCCGACATCCTCACCGCCAAGGTAAAACCTGCGATGGCGCTGGATGTCGACGGCATCAATTTTTACAATTACGGCCTTGTCCCTGCCGCACGACTCGATTGGGTGAGTGCCGCACGATCCGTTTGAAAAACCGATCCGTTGGCGCAGTCTGCTAGGACCGACCTCGCTTTGCCTTGGAGCTTTATGAGCGTGCCGACTATTCGCTTCGGTCACATTGGCCGGCGGCGGCCGGACAAGCTGGAAAGCATGGCCGTGAAGGTCCATGCGGATCGAAGATTATAGGCTCTAGCGTATTTTAGTCTTTATACGCTTCCGAGTATACGTAGCGGCGGTGCCGCCTTGGTCAGGCCGGACGGCTTTGTCGCGTGGCGGTCAACGCACGGTGTGCCTGATCCTGTACAGGTCTGATCGAAACACTTGATGGGTTCGGTTTCCACACACAGGCACACGAACACCATCGGTGAGCGGCGGCGAGTGCAGATGCCTGCCGCCTTCGGGCATGACTTGCTTGCTGATGCCATCACTGGGAATGACAGCGATGTCCGGGCGCTTGCTCCTTTTCCTACTCGTTGTCGCCGAGTAGTGCCGCGCAAACCGCTTCGGTGACCTTGTCGGTGGTGGCGGTTCCGCCGAGGTCGGGCGTGTGCAGTGAGGCGTCCGCGGTCACGCGCTCAATGGCGCGCATCAGGCGCGCCGCGGCAGTCGGCTCGCCAAGATGCTCCAGCATCATCACCGCCGACCAGAACGTGCCGATCGGATTGGCAATGCCCTTGCCGGTGATGTCGAAGGCCGAGCCGTGGATCGGCTCGAACATCGACGGAAACCGCCGCTCGGGGTTGAGGTTCGCAGTCGGCGCGATGCCGATCGATCCGGCAAGCGCCGCCGCAAGATCCGACAGGATATCGGCGTGGAGATTGGTGGCAACGATGGTGTCGAGCGAGCGCGGATTGAGGCTCATGCGCACCGTCATTGCGTCGACCAGCATTTTGTCCCATGCGACATCCGGGAAATCGGCCGCGACCTCACGGGCGATGTCGTCCCACAGCACCATGCCGTGACGCTGGGCGTTCGACTTGGTGACCACGGTCAACAGCTTGCGCGGCCGTGACCGCGCCATCTCGAAGGCGAAGCGCATGATGCGTGTTACGCCGGTGCGGGTGAAGATCGAGACCTCGGTGGCGACTTCCTCGGGCAGGCCGAGATGCGAGCGCCCGCCCTGACCGGCGTATTCGCCTTCCGAATTCTCCCGGACGATGACCCAGTCGAGATCGCCTGCCGCGACACCACGAAGCGGGCTCTCGATACCGGGCAAGATGCGGGTCGGGCGGACGTTGGCATATTGGTCGAAGGGCTGGCAGATCGCGAGCCGCAGCCCCCACAACGTCAGATGGTCAGGCACGTCGGGCGCGCCAACGGCGCCGAAATAGATCGCGTCGAAGGCCTTCAGCCGCTCAGTGCCTTCCTTGGGCATCATCACGCCGTTGACCTTGTAGTAGTCCGAGCCCCAGTCGAAGTGCTGCACTTCGAGATTGAAACCACCGTCGCGCGTGGCGCAGGCGGCCAGCGCACGAAGGCCGGCTGCTACGACTTCCTTGCCGATCCCATCGCCTGGAATGGCTGCGATTCTATAGCTTCGCATTGGTCCGGTCCTCCCCTTGTGCTGCTAAACTCCCATGGACCATCGTCCTGGCCGTTGGCAGTCGAGACCGAATGTCGCCGTTAAGGCAAATGGTCAATCAAGCCGTTCAGCAGGAGCAGCAGCACCCCGGCGGCCACAGCCGCAGCCGCGTCGTCCAGCATGATGCCGGCCCCGCCCTTGTCATGCGCGATACGGATGGGCCAAGGCTTGACGACGTCGAAAAACCGGAAAGCAAGGAAGCCTGCTGCCCACCACAGCGGGTCGAGCGGCAGCATGGAAAGTGTCACGGCGGCGCCGAAGGTTTCATCAATGACGACGATCTGCGGGTCCTCCGTCCCGGTACGGGTGACAACGTGCGACGACGCCCATACGCCGACGGCGAATAGGGCCGCATAGGTAAGCACGGTCAGCCAAGGCGATGCAGGTATCAGAGCCGCTGCAACAGCCACTCCAACCATTGCGCCGGCCGTGCCCGGCCATATTGGAGACAATCCTGCGCCGACAGAGGTTGCGAGCAGGTAGGCGAGCTTGGGTGGAAATTTATGCATCGAGTTTCGGCCGGCTTCCCACGGATGGCAAGCATCATAGTCACATCGTTCGGCTGCTGCCGCCAGACCGCGGTCGATTTGCACAACCGTCACAAGGGCATTGCCCAAACGGTGAAATGCCATCGGGCAGTTGTCGCTGTGCCCGGACGTTCTGTTTCGCCGTCAGCTTGGCAAGCACCTTAATCCGTTGGCCGCATTCGCCAAAAGAAATCGCTGTTGCGGCGAGTTGAGAACGTTGCCGAGCCCGGTTCTGCGCCCGCGTTGACCAAGTCGAACGGTAGCGACGGTGGAACAAACCCGCAAATTGCTGGTAAAGCTCCGTGAAACGACATCATCAGAGGAGCCGAGTCATCCATGATCGCCGGTCTCATGAAAAGTCGCATCGACCCGCTGTGGGAGCAGGCCGCCTCTCCGCTGATCGCGATCGGCATGACACCGAACCAGGTTACGGCCGGCGGGTTCGTGCTCGTCGCGCTGTCCTCGGGTGCCTACCTGTACCCCCAGTCAAGCGTGGCCTTCGGCCTGTGCCTGGCGTTTGCCTTCACCTTCGACGCCCTGGACGGCGCGGTCGCCCGCCGGAGGGATATGATCACCAAGGCCGGTGGCTATTTCGACGCAATGGTCGACCGGTACCAGGAACTGGCGGTCTTTGCGGCAATAGGCTGGGTCGCCGATCTGTGGGCGATCGCAATGTTCGCGTTCGCCGGCGGCATTCTCACGAGCTATGCCAAGGCGCGGACGGCGCTGGAAATCCCTGTCGAAAACTACGGGTGGCCGGATTTCTTCGAGCGGATGGAACGTCTGGTGTTCATTCTGCTCGCCGCCGACGGGGTCGCAACCGCCATGGGGGCCGCTTCGCCGTGGATTCTGGCGGGAGGGTTGGCGCTGTACGCGGTGCTGGCCAACGCCACAGCGCTGCAACGGATCAGTCGCGCATGTGCGATGCTCAAACGGGCGGACGGGAAGCAGCCGTGAGACCGCAGGAAAATACTTGCATTTGGCCTCACATGAGGCTATATCATGCTTCACATGAATGGAGAGCAGTGATGTTGGCATTTGGAAATATAGCCGACGTGCTGGGGCTGCCGCCCAAGGAGACGGCTGCACGGTCGCCATTCGGACTGATGGCTCGAATCGAACACGGATTGCCGTTGGGTGCGCTTGAACGCGTCTCACAATTGCTGGCACCGGCCGATACCCAATTCAAATATCGCCTCGTCCCAAAGGCAACTTATGAGCGCCGCAAGAGAGGTGCTCTTCGACTCTCGTCGGAAGAGGGCATGCGGGTGGCGCGGGTGGCGCGCGTATGGAACCTGGCGCTCGACGTTTGGCAGATCGAAGGTGAGGCTCGTGACTTTCTGTTTCGGCCTCATCCCATGCTGGAAGACCGGCGCCCGATCGACGTGGTCATTCAAAGCGAGATCGGTGCCGAACTGGTGCTCGATATCCTTTCAGGCCTGAAGTACGGCACCGCTGCTTGACGGCGCAGATACTCGATCGCACTCTGCAGTGCTTCAGGATCGGTGATCCAGCCGGCACATATCCGATCTTCGATGCGACGGGCTCGACGATAGCGCCTGGCCGCTGGAACACCGCCCGGCAGCCCGTTGATCTACACCAGCGAGCATTATTCGACGGCCTTGCTGGAAAAGCTGGTGCACGGCAGCGGCAGACTGCCGCCCAACCAGCATTACATCCAGATCATGCTTCCGCGCGGGCTGAGCTACGAAATCTTTTCTCAGCCGTCGTTGCCCGGATGGGACATGATGCCGGCAACGGTTAGCAAGGAATTCGGTGAGACATGGTGTGTCGAGCGCCGCAGCGCGATCCTGATCGTGCCAAGCGTCGTCGCTCGCCTCGACAACAACGTTTTGCTCAATCCGGCCCATCGGGAGTTTTCCCTGATCACAGCCAGCCTGCATCAACCCGTATACTGGGATAGCCGCCTGTTCGGCTCCTGAGCCGGGCAGAGGGGCAGGTTTCTACTCAACACATCGCGTTAGCGCCAACCCAAGCCCGGAGCGACATGGGTCAGGATCGCCTCGATGACATGGACGTTGTAGTCGACGCCGAGCTGGTTAGGAACGGTAAGCAGCAGCGTATCGGCCTCCACAATGGCTTCGTCGCCCTTTAGCTGTTCGATGAGCACGTCCGGCTCGGCGGCGTAGGAGCGGCCGAACACGGCGCGCCTGTCTGCCTCGATGTAACCGAACTGATCTCCGCTCTCATTGCCGCCGAAATAGGCGCGGTCGCGATCGTCGACTAGGGCAAAAATGCTCCGGCTGACCGACACACGCGGCTCGCGCGTGTGACCGGCCGCCTTCCAGGCCTCGCGAAAAGCCCGGATCTGTTCGGCCTGCTGGATGTGAAATGGCTTTCCGCCTTCGTCGAATTTGAGCGTGGAACTCTGCAGGTTCATCCCCAGTTTCGCCGCCCATTCTGCGGTGGCGTTTGTGGCGGCGCCCCACCAGATGCGCTCGCGCAGGCCCTCCGAGTGTGGTTCGACGCGCAGCAGGCCGGGCGGATTGGGAAACATCGGCCGCGGATTGGGCTGGGCAAAGCCTTTGCCCAGCAACAGTTCGAGCAGCACTCCGGTGTGTCTCCGGGCCATGTCGGCATCGCTCTCACCCTCTTGCGGAGCATAGCCGAAGTAGCGCCATCCGTCGATCACCTGCTCCGGCGAGCCGCGGCTGATGCCCAGCTGCAGACGCCCTCCGGCGATCAGATCGGCTGCGCCAGCGTCCTCGGCCATGTAGAGCGGGTTCTCATAGCGCATGTCGATGACCGCCGTGCCGATCTCGATACGGCTGGTCTTTGCGCCAACCGCCGCCAGCAGCGGGAACGGCGAGGCGAGTTGGCGGGCGAAGTGATGCACGCGGAAATACGCGCCGTCCGCACCCAGTTCCTCGGCGGCGACGGCCAGGTCGATGGACTGCAAAAGCGCGTCGGCTGCTGTCCGCGTCTGCGATTGCGGCGAGGGCGTCCAATGCCCGAACGAGAGAAAACCAATCTTCTTCATAAGAGAGCCAGCTTAGAGGGAGACAGATGCAGATTATGCTTCGGCGCGGAGCAAAGCATCCCAAAATTCCGCCCTGACGGGAATCTTCAAAGCCGCTCCGGCAGATTTGTGGAGAAGGGCAGGGGAGGAGTTTTGGCAGTTCTGAAGGCGAACGTGTGATCGCGAATGGCGGGATGAATGTGGATATAGCGGTTGAAATCCACCATGACCGGTAATACCTTGTTGGCTGTTGGTATTACCGAGGTGTGAACATGACCACCAAAGTCACAGCCAAGGGACAGGTGACCATCCCAAAGCCGGTTCGCGAACTGCTTGGGATTGTTCCGGGCAGCGGAGTCGATTTCCGCCGCGCCGATGACGGCAGCGTCGTGATAACGCGAAGTGACAAGAAGCAGCCCGCGAGCCGCTTCGCGAAATTGCGCGGCCATGCCGGCAAGGGCCTCGGTACCGCCGCGATCATGGCACTGACGCGTGGCGACGTGTGACGCTAGTCGACACCAACGTTCTGCTTGATCTTGTTACGGACGATCCGGACTGGGCGGACTGGTCGATCGCCCAGCTTGAGGCGCAAAGCCTGAATGGCCCGTTATTGATCAACGATGCTGTCTATGCAGAGCTTGCCGTCCGATACGAGCGCATCGAGGATCTCGACGCCTTTGTTGATGAAGCTGGTCTCGAAGTGGCTCCTATGCCACGGGCAGCACTGTTCCTCGCGGGAAAGGTTTTTACGCAGTACCGGAGATCGGGGGGATTGCGCACCGGCGTGCTGCCTGATTTCTTCATCGGTGCTCATGCCGCCGTCAATGGGCTGCCGCTACTCACGCGCGACGTTGGCCGCTACCGTACCTACTTTCCGTCGCTCAAGCTGATCACACCAAACTCGTGAATAGCCCGCCGAACACGGTCCGCTAGGAAGGTGCCGCGAACGCGAGCAATATCGCGATTAGGATCAAGAGCGGTCCCATCCATTTAAAGTGGGTCCCAAAGTTGGTCCACCATGCTTGCTGCTGGCCGGGTCGAGCTTGAGAGGGGTCCGCGAGAAATCCAAAGCCGACGCCAGCCATCCACAACCCGGCGCAGAACATGATGAACTCGTCGATGTAATCCGCGACCACTCTCTGAAACTTTCGAATTTATGCTGCCGCCACATGCGCCGAATTCGAACCGATATAGTTACGGATCGTTTCGATGATCCGGTCCTGGTCGGCCTCGCTCAGATAGGGATGCATCGGCAGGCACAGGATGCGCTTTGGCAGGTCTTCCGAAACCGCAAGACCGGTCGGCGTGCGCGGATAATCGCGATAGGCGAGCTGGCTGTGCAACGGTTTCACATAGTAGATGACCGACGGAATGCCCTTATCGCCGAGATGTGCCTTGAGCCCGTCGCGCTTCGGCGTTTCGATGGCGTATTGCGCCCAGGCCGAGCGGCCGCCGCCCAGATTACGCGCCGCCTTGACGATATCGCCGAGACCTTCGGCATAGCGATTGGCGACCGCTTGCCTTGCCACCATCTCGTCTTCGAGAATGGCCAGCTTCTCGATCAGGATCGCCGCCTGCAGCGTGTCGAGCCGCGAGTTGATGCCGACGCGGACATTGTCGTATTGCGTTTCGCCCTTGCCGTGGAAGGCGAACGAGCGCAGCTGTTCGGCCAGCGCATCGTCATTGGTGAACATCGCACCGCCGTCGCCGTAGCAGCCGAGCGGTTTTGCCGGATAGAAGCTGGTTGAGCCGACGGTGCCGAACGAGCCGCACATCTTGCCGTCAGCCGAGCCGCCGGTCGCCTGCGCCGCATCCTCGATGACCATCAGGCCTTCCCGGTTGGCGATGGCCACGATCGCCTCGTAATCGGCGGCGAGGCCGAACAGGTCGACGGGAATGATCGCCTTCGGCTTCAGCCGGCCTTCCGCCTTGATCATGGCGATCGCCGCCGCGAGACTGGCGATGTCGATATTGTAGCTGTCGGCATCGACGTCGACGAACACCGGTTCGGCCTTGGTCAGCGCCACCACTTCGGCTGTGGCGGCAAAGGTGAAGCTCGGCACGAACACCGCATCGCCCGGGCCGATGCCGGCAGCAAACAGCGGCAGCAGCAGCGCGTCCGTGCCGTTGGCGCAAGCGACCACATGCTTGGTGCCGATATAGGCGGCGAGCTTGTTTTCGAATTCGGTGACCTGAGGCCCCAGAATATAGCGGCCCTCGTCGACGACGCGGTCGATTGCCGCCTTCAGCCTGTCGCGGATGCGTTCGCGCTGCGCGCCAAGATCGATGAACTGCATGTCGGCCTCAAACGGTTTTAGCCAGATAACCGGCCGCTGGTAGCAGACTTGGCACGGCCGAGAAAGCCGCAGGGCAAAACCCAGAATTGCTCAAGTGTCGCAGCCTGTTACCTCTGATTTCCGATCTGCCCTCTTAAACGCGGGGAAATCCGGGATTCGGCCTGCTGATGTGGCCTTTGTATCCCGCCTCACCAGCTGGGCGAAACATAAAGTGATCGCCGGCAAGCAGTCCATGAGGCTGTTGTCAGCCGGTCAGGCGATTTCATGCCGCCACGGTGGGTTGGCGCCGGCCCGCGATACCGTCACCGCCGCGGCTTTGGCGCCGAGCGTCAGCGCCTTGTGGATGGCTTCTTCCGGCAGGCTGGCGATTGCCGTCTTCGATAGCAGGCCCTGCTCGTGCAAGGAGGCAAGAATGCCGGCATTGAACGTGTCGCCGGCGCCGACGGTATCGACCACCTTCACCTTGTCCGGCACGACCGTGACCCGGTGCTGGCTGCTGTAACCGACCGCGCCTTCGCTGCCGTGGGTGACGACGATCAGCTTTGGGCCGCGATCCAGCCAGTTGCGGACGACGTCCTCATGCGAGCCGGCTTCGCCGAACCAGTTCAAATCCTCGTCCGACAGTTTCACGATATCGGCCATCGCCATCATGCTGCGGATGCGCCTGAGGTGCCTGGCCTTGTCGGGAATGAAGTTTGGCCGGATGTTGGGATCGAGCATCGTCACGCGGTGCTCGTGCTCGCGCCGCATGAACTCCTCATAGGCCGATCCGGCGGGTTCCGAGATCAGGCTGATGGCGCCGAACAGCATCGCCTCGATCTCGCTGCCGAGTTCCGGCAGGTCCTCGATGGTCAGCATGCGCCCGGCCGTGTTCTCGTCGTAGAACGTGTAGGTCGCCTGGCCGTTGGTGAGCCGCACGAAGGCAAGCGTGGTCGGTCGTGGTGAGGTGTGCGCATAGGTCGAGCTGACCTTGCTGGCCCCCAGCGCCTCCCTGAGCTGGCCGCCGAACAGATCCGACGACAGGCCGGAGAAGAAGCCGGCCGGCGCGCCAAGCCGGCCGAGCGCAATTGCCGTGTTGAACACGGCACCGCCGACATAGGGGGCAAAGGCCGGCTCGCCGTCGGTTGTGGTGCGCGGCAGCATGTCGATCAGGGCTTCGCCGCAGCAGAGAATCATGAATTGTTGCTTTCCGGCGGATAGATCACGCCCTTGCGAATGATGATGTTGGCGTAGAGCCGCGGCTCGCTCGTCGCGACGATCGCGTGCGCGGCCTTGACCCGTGCATAGAAGTCGGGGCCGGCAAGCGCAACCACCTTGCGGCCCGGCGCACGTCTGGCGCAGATCGCTTCGATCTCATGATGAACCGGATCGGCGAGCAGGGGATCGCCTTTGGCCGAGGCGCGAAACAGCGCCTGCGGCACGGCGTCGTCGACAGGCAACACGCTCAATACGGCATCCAGCACCGGGACGAGATGATGACCGTCGGCGCGGATCAACCGTTGTGCCTGTTGCTCGGCCGGGTAGTTGCCGTCGACCAGCGCGATCTCGTCGCCATGGCCCATTGCGCGCAATATCGCCAGAAGCTCCGGGCCGAGCAGCGCCGGGATGCCGATCAGCATGCTCAGAAGCTCCGGGAAATCGTGGTCGAGCCGATGAGGAAGCGCTCCGATAGCGGCAGGCTGGCACCACCCAGCGCCCGCGCATGGATGCCGACCGTTCCCTCGCGAACGGCTGGAAGCCGCAGACCTTCGCCGTCGATCCTGCCGATGGCCTGGATGACCGCATCGACAAGCCGCCTGCGCACGCCGAGCGGCATCCATCCGTCGATCACCGCGGCTTCGAAATCGATGACGGAGGACGCCGCAACAATGGCATAGGCGAGCGCCTGCGAGGCGCTTGCGATCCAGTCGTCGAGCTCGGCGCCGATCTCGCCCCAGTCCTGCGGCGAGGTCCACAGATGCGACGCCTCGACGCCACGCGCGTTGAGCGCCTTTTCCAGCGTGGCGATCGAGGCCACGTCGATCAATTGCGTCGGCTTGCCGTCCGGCCCGGGCACCGGCATCGAGCCCAGCGCGCCGGCATTGCCGGTTGGGCCGCCAAAAAGCCGGCCGTTCAGCACGATGCCGCCGCCGGCAAAGGCGCCGATATAGAAATAGACGAAATCGCGCGCCGCGCCCGCCGTCTGGCCGAACACGAGCTCGGCGCCGCAGGCCGAGGTGGCATCGTTCTGCAGATAGACTGGAAATTCGCATTGCGCCTGGATGTCGCCGCGAATATCGCGATGGCGCCATTCGTCCATGATTTCGCGCGGCGCGCCGGCGGTGTCGGCCCAGTTCCACAATTCGAACGGCATCGCGATGCCAAGCCCGGCAATGCGTTTGTCCTGCGCCGGGGTGAGTTCGCCGCGCATCTTCTTCATGCCGCTTGTGACGAATTCCACCGTCTCGCGCGGCGCCGGATAGCGGTAGGAATGCTGCAGCATCGAGCGTACGTTGCCGAGGAAATCGATCAGCACCAGCTCGGCGCTGCGGCGGCCGATCTTCAGGCCGATGAAATAGGCGCCGTCGGGATTGAGCGCCATCGGGATCGAGGGCTGGCCGATCTTGCCGCGCAACGGCGCCTGGCGGACGAGCAGGTCGTCCTCCTCCAGCTCGCGCATGATGACCGAGACCGTCTGCGCCGAAAGGCCCGTCATGCGTGCAATGTCGGATTTGGCCAAGCTGCCGTGCTGGCGCACCAGCGACAGCACCAGCCGCTCATTGTGGTCCCGCATGCCGCTCTGGTTGGTTCCGCGGTGAATATGGCTTTCGGCTGCCTCGGGCGAACCGTGCCTCGCAATGCCGGTCTCCACCCTGTTCCTCCGTCGTTACCCTCAATGCTTTTGGGTCAGAATGGGGGAACGATGCAAGGCTGTCAATAATAAATAAGAGTGATTTAATTATTGACAGGCGATCGCGATTGGTGTTTCGTCAGCATAAGGGCGCTCGACTGGGAAGAGTGCGCGAACGCCTGCATGATGGCTCCGGGTGGCCCGGTGCTGCATGGCTTGTCTGGGAGGAGTACCTTGATGAAAACGTCCGTACTGAAGTCTGCGTTGCTCGGCGCGACCGCAAGTGCCCTTGTTGTATTGGCCGCTCCTGCATACGCCGCCGACATCGGCGCCTGCCTGATTACCAAAACCGATACCAATCCCTTCTTCGTCAAGATGAAGGAAGGTGCCACAGCCAAAGCCACCGAACTCGGTGTCAGCCTCAAGGCCTATGCCGGCAAGGACGACGGCGACAATGAAGGCCAGGTCGCAGCGGTCGAAACCTGCATCGCGGATGGCGTCAAGGGCATTCTGATCACCCCTTCGGACAGCAAGGCCATCGTTCCGACGATCAAGAAGGCGCGTGACGCCGGCATCCTCGTGATCGCGCTCGATACACCGCTTGACCCGATCGATGCCGCCGACCAGACCATGGCCACCGACAACTTCGAAGCCGGCCGGCTGATCGGCGCCTACGCCGCCGCCAAGCTCGGCGACAAAGCCAAGGATGCCCGTATCGGCTTCCTCGACATCAATACCAAGCAAGTCACCGTTGACGTGCTGCGCGACCAGGGCTTCATGAAGGGCTTCGGCATCGACGTGAAGGATGTCAACGTGATCGGTGACGAGGACGATCCGCGCATTGTCGGCCACGACTATACCAACGGCAATCCGGAAGGCGGCCGTCAGGCCATGGAAAACCTTCTGCAGAAGGACCCCACGATCAACGTCATCCACACCATCAATGAGCCCGCGGCCGCGGGTGCCTATGAAGCTCTCAAGGCGGTCGGCAAGGAAAAAGATGTTCTCATCATGTCGGTCGACGGCGGCTGCCCGGGTGTGAAGAATGTCGCCGAAGGCGTCATCGGTGGAACCTCGCAGCAGTACCCGCTGCTGATGGCGTCGATGGGCGTGGAAGCCATCAAGAAGTTCGCCGACTCCGGCGAGAAGCCGAAGGTGACGGAAGGCAAGACCTTCTTCGACACCGGCGTCACGCTGATCACCGACAATCCGGTGGAAGGCGTTCCCTCGATCGACACCAAGGAAGGCCTGGCCAAGTGCTGGGGCTGATTTGACACGCGCTGACTAAGAGCGCGAATATCGTTTTCGTGCGGGAGGGCGGTCTCCAGGCCGCCCTTTTGCGCGAAGGAGGAAACAACATCGCGGGAGGAATCGAGATGACCGACGCATCGGCGAGCGCCGGGCGACCGCAAGAGTACGAGAAGGTTCTCGCTGACAGTGACGCGTCCGTGGCGAGCTTCGATACCCACAGCAAGTCGCCGATTGAAAAATTCCAGCATGCGCTCCATGCGAACCAGGCGGCTGTTCCGCTGATCGTGCTGGTGGTGTCGATCCTGATCTTCGGTATCCTCGCCGGTCCCAAATTCTTCAACTGGTTCGCGCTCACGCTGATCCTTCAGCAGGTGGCCATCACCGGCATCATCGGGGCGGCGCAGACCCTCGTCATCCTCACCGCCGGCATCGATCTTTCGGTCGGCGCCATCATGGTGCTGTCGTCGGTGGTGATGGGGCAATTCGCGTTTCGCTATGGCTTGCCGGTTCCGTTGTCCCTTCTCTGCGGCTTCGGTTGTGGCGCGCTGTGCGGTTTCATCAATGGCGTCCTTATCGCCTACATGAAGCTGCCGCCCTTCATCGTGACGCTTGGCACCTGGCAGATCTTTTCGGCTGCCAACTTCCTCTATTCCCGCAACGAGACGATCCGCGGCCAGGACGTCGAGGCCCAGGCTCCGCTTCTGCAATTGTTCGGCAACAAGCTCAAATGCGACGGGCACCTCTGGCAGAACTTCGTGTGCGACTACGTACCGCCGGTCAGATGGCTGTTTGACGGCCTGTCCCTCGTCGGGGCGACCATCACGCTCGGCGTCGTCACCATGGTGCTGCTCGTCTTGCTGCTCTGGTATATCCTCAATTACACGGCCTGGGGCCGCCACGTCTACGCGACGGGCGACGATCCGGACGCGGCCGATCTGTCCGGCGTGCGCGTGCCGCGCATGCTGGTCCAGGTCTATACGATCTCGGGCTTGATCTGCGCCTTCGCCGGTTGGGTGCTGATCGGCCGCATCGGCTCGGTGTCGCCCACGGCGGGCGCTTTCGCCAACATCGAATCCATCACCGCCGTGGTGATCGGCGGCACCTCACTGTTCGGCGGCCGCGGCTCGATCCTCGGCATGATCTTCGGTGCGCTCATCGTTGGCGTCTTTCAGCTCGGACTTCGGCTTATTGGCACCGATCCGCAATGGACGTTCTTCCTGATCGGAGTTCTCATCATCGGTGCCGTCGCGGTCGATCAGTGGATCAGAAAGGTTGCAGGCTAATGTCGCGCGAACCCATCCTCACAACCCGCGGTCTGGTCAAGCGTTACGGCCGCGTTACCGCGCTCGACAATGCGGATTTCGATCTCTACGCCGGCGAAATCCTCGCGGTGATCGGCGACAACGGTGCCGGCAAGTCGTCGCTCATCAAGGCGATCTCCGGCGCCATCACCGCTGATGAAGGCGAAATCCGTCTTGACGGCAAGGTTACGTCCTTCAAGTCGCCGATGGAGGCACGCGATGCCGGCATCGAAACCGTCTACCAGAACCTCGCCCTGTCACCAGCGCTCTCCATCGCCGACAACATGTTCCTTGGCCGTGAGATCCGCAAACCTGGCTTGCTCGGCCAATGGTTTCGGATGCTGGACCGCCGGGCGATGGAAAAGCGCGCCCGCGACAAACTCTCCGAACTCGGCCTGATGACCATCCAGAACATCAGCCAGGCCGTGGAAACGCTCTCGGGCGGCCAGCGTCAGGGCGTAGCGGTGGCGCGCGCTGCCGCCTTCGGTTCGAAGGTCGTCATCATGGACGAGCCAACGGCGGCCCTCGGCGTCAAGGAATCTCGCCGCGTGCTCGAGCTGATCCTCGACGTCAAGAAGCGCGGCCTGCCGATCGTGCTCATCTCGCACAACATGCCGCATGTCTTCGAGGTGGCGGACCGCATTCATATCCATCGATTGGGCCGTCGCCTCTGCGTCATCGATCCCAAGCAATATACGATGTCCGACGCCGTCGCCTTCATGACCGGAGCGAAGCTTCCGCCAGAGGCGGTGCTGGCGGCCTGATGCATGTCGCCCAAAAGTGCGCAGCGGTTTGGGACAACGACATGCAAAAACAAGAACGTGAAGCGCGTCGGTTTGGATCTCTGCGGCGCGCTTTAATTTGCCAAATTGCCGCGGGGTAAGCCGACCCGTCGCCGCCTAATCGATTGAACATATAGCGATATGCGCTAGCATGGGCTGGGAGGAACGGTGAAAGCCGGTATGATCATAGCAACCGCACGAGAGGCAGCATGACGCGCGCGATGACAACCGAAGCTCCTCTGCCCACACTCGAAAACCCGGATCCCAAGACACTCGCCGACGAAGTCTTGCAGGCCCTCAAATACAGGGTCGGCAAGGGCACCAGCGTTGCAACGCAGTACGATTGGCTCACCGCCTCGATCAAGGTTGTGCGTGACCGCATCGTCGATCACTGGATGCAGGCGACGCAAGAGGCCTACGCCCAGCAGGAAAAGCGCGTCTATTACCTGTCGCTGGAATTCCTCATCGGCCGCCTGATGCGCGATGCCTTCTCCAATCTCGGCCTGATGGACAATATGCGCGAGGCGCTGTCGTCGCTTGGCGTCGACCTCGACATCATGGCTGCGCTCGAACCGGACGCGGCCCTTGGCAATGGCGGTCTTGGCCGGCTCGCCGCCTGCTTCATGGAAAGCATGGCGACCGTCAATATCCCCGCGCATGGCTACGGCATTCGCTACGCCAACGGCATGTTTCGGCAGGAGATCCATGACGGCTGGCAGGTCGAACTGCCCGAGACATGGCTCGATCACGGCAACCCCTGGGAGTTCGAGCGCCGCGAGCGCTCCTTCGAGGTCGGCTTCGGCGGCTCGGTGGAATCGATCACCTCGAAGGACGGCAGGCTCGAGCGCCATGTCTGGAAGCCGACCGAACATGTTCTGGCTGTCGCCTACGACACGCCGGTGGTTGGCTGGCGGGCCAACCGCGTCAACACGCTGCGGCTGTGGTCCGGCATGCCGATCGATCCGATCCTGCTCGACAAGTTCAACGCCGGCGATCACATCGGCGCACTCGCCGAAAGCAACAAGGCCGATGCCTTGTCGCGCGTCCTTTACCCGGCCGATTCCCACAAGGCCGGCCAGGAGCTGCGGCTCAGGCAAGAGTATTTCTTCTCCACCGCCTCGCTGCAGGACATCGTCCAGCGCCATCTCAGCCAGTATGGAGACCTTAAGTCGCTGCCCGACAAGGCGGCGATCCATCTGAACGACACCCACCCGGCGATCGCCGTGGCCGAGCTGATGCGCCTGTTGATGGATGTCCACGGCATGGATTTCGACCAGGCCTGGAGTATCACCAAGCGCACCTTCGGCTACACCAATCACACGCTGCTTCCCGAAGCGCTCGAAAGCTGGCCGGTGCCGCTGTTCGAGCGGCTGTTGCCGCGCCACATGCAGATCGTCTACGCCATCAACTCCGAAGTGCTGCTCGAGGCGCGCGCCTCCGACCAGTTCTCGAACGAGCAGATCAGCCACATCTCGCTGATCCAGGAAAATGGCGAGCGCCGGGTGCGCATGGGCAATCTGGCCTTTGTCGGCTCGCACTCGATCAACGGCGTCTCGGCGCTGCATACCGAGCTGATGAAGGAGACGGTGTTTGCCGATCTCCACAAGCTCTACCCGGACCGCATCAACAATAAGACCAATGGGATCACGCCGCGGCGCTGGCTGATCCAGTGCAATCCCGGCCTCACGGCACTCACCCGCGAGGCGATCGGCGACGGCTTCCTCGACGACATCGACGAGATAAAGGGGCTCGACCCTTTTGCCGAAGACGCCGCCTTCCGCGACAAGTTCGCTGCCGTCAAACGGGCGAACAAGGCACGGCTGGCCAATCTCGTCGCCGACCGGCTCGGCATCAAGGTCGACCCATCGGCGCTGTTCGACATCCAGGTCAAGCGCATCCACGAATACAAGCGCCAGCTCTTGAACATTCTCGAAGCGGTCGCGCTTTACGACCAGATCCGCTCCCATCCGGAGCGCGATTGGATGCCTCGCGTCAAGTTCTTCGGCGGCAAGGCGGCGCCCAGCTATCACAACGCCAAGCTTATCATCAAACTTGCCAACGACGTCGCCAGGGTCATCAACCGCGACCCGGCGGTGCGCGGCTTGCTGAAAGTGGTGTTCGTGCCGAACTATAATGTCAGCGTTGCCGAGATCATGATGCCGGCCGCCGATCTTTCGGAGCAGATATCGACCGCCGGCATGGAAGCGTCCGGCACCGGCAACATGAAGTTCGCGCTGAACGGCGCGCTGACCATCGGCACGCTCGACGGCGCCAATGTCGAGATCAAGGAATGCGTCGGCGACGACAACATCTTCATCTTCGGCCTGACTACCGATGAGGTCGCCGAGCGGCGCAACAATGGCTACGATCCGCGCGCCGTGATCGAGGGATCGCCTGAATTGGCGCAGGCGCTTGCCGCGGTTTCGTCCGGGGTCTTCTCGCCTGACGATCCGGACCGTTATCGGGACCTGATCAACGGCCTCTACCAGAGCGACTGGTTCATGGTCGCTGCGGATTTCGATGCCTACGCCGCCACCCAGCGCGATGTCGATGCCGTCTGGCGCAACAGCCCGGACTGGTACGCCAGAGCCATCCGCAATGTCGCCCGCGTCGGCTGGTTCTCGTCCGATCGAACGATCCGCCAATATGCGAAAGACATCTGGCACGTGCCCGCCTGATATGATTGCATGAGGCCACGAACAATGTAGCCCTAGTGGAGTGAATTTGACCTTCGCATCCGATGGAGGGTCATGCGGCATGCGAATGTCGAATTAAAAACTCCACTAGAAACATACACTTGGTGCCCGGGGAGGGTCACTGCCTGATGAGCAAGCCGCGCGCGACCGTTGCGACAAGCGGGCCGGATGGACTGGCGCCAGCCGGCGATGTCGCGGCGATTGTCGCCGGCACGCATGGCGACCCGTTTGCCGTGCTCGGGGTGCATGAGGCGGAGAAGGGCTTTGTCGCCCGCTGCTTCGTCCCTCATGCAGAGTCCGTCACCGCCTATACGCTGACCGGCAAGAAGGCTGGCGAGCTGTCGAGGCGCGACGATCGCGGTTTCTTCGAAGGCAGACTGTCGCTGCGCAAACGCCAGCCGCTGCGCTATCACGCCAGGAATGCCGGCGCTGACTGGTGGCTGACCGATCCCTATTCTTTCGGTCCCGTACTCGGCCCGCTGGACGACTATTACATCGCCGAAGGGTCGCATCTCAGGCTGTTCGACAAGCTCGGCGCCCATCTCATCGATCATGAGGGTGCGTCCGGCGTGCATTTCGCCGTGTGGGCGCCCAATGCAAGGCGCGTCTCGGTGGTCGGCGACTTCAACGAGTGGGACGGCCGCCGGCACACCATGCGCGACCGTCGCGATACCGGCATTTGGGAGCTGTTCATTCCCGACATCGGCGCTGGCCGCCCTTATAAATACGAGATCATCGGGCCGGATGGCGTGAGATTGCCGCTCAAGGCCGATCCGTTCGCCTTCAAGTCCGAACTGCGCCCGGCCACCGCTTCAGTGACGGCGCTGCCGCCGGCGCATGAATGGGGTGACGAGGCGCACCGGAACTACTGGCGCAATGCCGACCTTAGGCGCGAAGCCGTATCGATCTACGAGGTCCACGCCGGCTCATGGCGGCTTCACGACGATGGCAGCTTCCTGTCATGGGACGAACTCGCTGACCGGCTGATCCCCTATGTCGTCGAGACGGGTTTTACCCACATCGAATTCATGCCGATCTCCGAACACCCTTATGACCCGTCCTGGGGCTACCAAACGACGGGTCTTTATGCGCCGAGCGCCCGCTTTGGCGATCCGGACGGTTTTGCCCGCTTCGTCGACGGCGCCCATCGTGCCGGCATCGGCGTTATCCTCGACTGGGTGCCTGCGCATTTCCCGGTTGACGAACACGGGCTGGCAAAGTTCGACGGCACCGCGCTCTATGAGCATGCCGATCCGCGCAAAGGCTTCCATCCCGACTGGAACACCGCGATCTACAATTTCGGCCGTCGCGAAGTGGTTTCGTTCCTTGTCAACAATGCGCTGTTCTGGGCCGAAAAATACCACATCGATGGTCTGCGCGTCGACGCGGTCGCCTCGATGCTTTATCTCGATTATTCGCGCAAGGCGGGCGAATGGATACCCAACGAGAAGGGCGGGCGCGAGAATCTCGAGGCGGTCAGTTTCCTCCAGCGTATGAACAAGGAGGTCTACGGCCACCATCCCGGCGTGATGACGATCGCCGAGGAATCGACCTCGTGGCCGAAAGTCTCGCAGCCGGTGCATGAAGGCGGACTGGGCTTCGGCTTCAAGTGGAACATGGGCTTCATGCACGACACTTTGGAGTATTTCTCCAAGGAGCCGATCTTCCGCAAGCATCACCACAACGACATCACCTTCGGCCTGGTCTACGCCTTCAGCGAGAATTTCGTGCTGCCGCTGTCCCATGACGAGGTCGTGCACGGCAAGGGCACGCTGCTTAACAAGATGGCCGGCGACGACTGGCAGAAATTCGCGACGCTGCGCGCCTATTACGCCTTCATGTGGGGCTATCCCGGCAAGAAGCTGTTGTTCATGGGCCAGGAGTTCGCGCAGCGCCGCGAGTGGAGCGAGGCGCGCGCGCTCGACTGGAACCTGCTCGATTTCCGGCTCCACCGTGGCGTCTGGCAGACGGTGCGCGACCTCAACTATCTCTACCGCTCGCGCCCGGCGCTGCATGCCCGCGACTGCGAGCCGGAGGGCTTTTCCTGGCTGATCGTCGATGACAGCGCGAATTCGGTGTTTGCCTGGCTGCGCAGCGCGCCGGGCGGCAATCCGGTCGCCGTCATTTCCAACTTCACGCCGGTGCCGCGCGACAATTACCGCGTGCCGTTGCCGCAGCCCGGAAAATGGCGCGAGATCATCAACACCGATGCCACGGACTATGGCGGTTCCGGCAAGGGCAACAGCGGCGCCGTCGAGGCCCAGGCGGAAGCGGGAGGAGGCATTTCGGCGACGATGCTTTTGCCGCCGCTGTCGACGATCATGCTCGAATTCGTCCCGGACTGAGCTATGTCCTTGAACGAATAATGTGGGAGGATAAGAATGGCTGAAATAAAACGAACCCAGCCGCTGGCACGCGACGCCATGGCTTATGTGCTGGCCGGCGGCCGCGGCAGCCGGCTCAAGGAACTGACCGACCGCCGCGCCAAGCCGGCGGTCTATTTCGGCGGCAAGACGCGCATCATCGATTTCGCGCTGTCCAACGCGCTCAATTCCGGTATCCGCCGCCTCGGCGTCGCCACCCAGTACAAGGCGCATTCGCTGATCCGCCATTTGCAGCGCGGCTGGAACTTCCTGCGGCCCGAGCGCAACGAGAGCTTCGACATCCTGCCGGCCAGCCAACGCGTCTCGGAAACGCAATGGTATGAGGGCACCGCCGATGCCGTCTACCAGAACATCGACATCATCGAGGCCTACGGGCCGGAATACATGGTCATCCTTGCCGGCGACCACATCTACAAGATGGACTACGAGCTGATGCTTCGCCAGCATGTCGAGGCTGGCGCCGATGTCACCGTCGGCTGCCTCGAAGTGCCGCGCATGGAAGCCACCGGCTTCGGCGTCATGCATGTCGACACCAAGGACACCATCATCTCCTTCATCGAAAAGCCCGCCGATCCGCCCGGCATTCCCGACAAACCGGATTTTGCGCTGGCCTCGATGGGCATCTATGTGTTCAAGACCAAGTTCCTGATGGAGCAATTGCGTCGCGATGCGGCGGAGCCCGGCTCGAGCCGCGACTTCGGCAAGGATATCATCCCCTACATCGTCGAGCACGGAAAGGCGATCGCCCATCGTTTCGCCAAATCCTGCGTGCGCTCGACCGCCGAGAACGAGGCCTATTGGCGCGACGTCGGCACGGTCGACGCCTATTGGGAAGCCAATATCGACCTGACCGACATCACGCCGGAACTCGACCTCTACGACCGCGACTGGCCGATCTGGACGTATGCCGAATTGAAGCCGCCGGCAAAGTTCGTCCATGACGAGGATGGCCGCCGCGGGTCGGCCGTCTCGTCCCTCGTCTCGGGCGATTGCATCGTCTCGGGCGCTTCGCTGAAGCGAAGCCTGATCTTCACCGGCGCGCGCATCAATTCCTATTCGACGCTGGAGGAGGTCGTCATGCTGCCCGACGTTCATGTCGGCCGCAACGCCAGGCTGAAGCGCGTGGTCATCGATCACGGCGTCAGGATTCCGGAGGGGCTGGTGGTCGGCGAGGATCCCGTCCTCGACGCCAAGCGTTTCCGCGTTTCGGAAAAAGGCATCTGCCTGGTCACGCAGGACATGGTCAACAGGCTGGGATCGTAGTGCATGCAGGTTCTGTCGGTGACGCCCGAGATCTTTCCGCTGGTCAAGACCGGCGGGCTCGCCGACGTAACCGGCGCCTTGCCCGTGGCACTGGCCGGCAACGGCGTCGCCATGCGCACGCTCGTCCCCGGCTATCCCCAGGTGATGGACGCCTTCAGGAAAAAGAAGGCGGTTCAACAATATCCGCTGCTGCACGGCGGCAAAGCTTCGGTGCATGCCGTCCAGATCGCCGGGCTCGACCTGTTCGTGCTCGACGCGCCGCATCTTTTCGACCGTCCCGGCGGCCCATACGGCAATGCGACCGGCGCCGACTGGCCGGACAATTGGCGGCGGTTCGCGGCGTTGAGCCGGGTCGGCGGCGACATCGCCGGCGGCGCTATCTCGGGCTACCTGCCCGATATCGTCCATGCCCATGACTGGCAGTCGGCGATGACGCTCGCCTACATGCGCTACGGCAAGGCGATCGGCACGCCGTCGATGATCACCGTGCACAACCTCGCCTTCCAGGGCCAGTTCGGCGCCGGCATCTTTGGCGAGCTTGGCCTGCCGGCGGCGGCGATGGCGCTCGACGGCGTCGAATATTATGGCGGCGTCGGCTTCCTCAAGGCCGGCCTGCAGGCCGCCTGGGCGATCACCACGGTCAGCCCGACCTATGCGCAGGAAATCCGCTTGCCCGAATTCGGCATGGGCCTCGACGGGCTGATCAACATGCGCTCCGTCGATCTCCATGGCATCGTCAACGGCATCGATACCGAGATCTGGAACCCGGAAACTGACAAGCATCTGGTTTCCAACTACACAGCAAAGACGCTCAAGGCGCGGATGCCCAACAAGGCCGCGGTCGAGGATCGCTTCAACCTCGATCGCGACGACAGCCCGATCGTTTGCGTCGTCAGCCGGCTGACCTGGCAAAAGGGCATGGACATATTGGCGGCGGCCGTCGACGGTATCGTCGCGGCAGGTGCGCGGCTGGCAATCCTCGGGTCCGGCGATGCCGGTCTCGAAGGCGCATTGCTTGCAGCCGCAGCCCGCCATCGCGGCCGCATCGGCGTCGTCGTCGGCTATGACGAGGGGCTCTCACACACCATGCAGGGCGGCTGCGACGCCATTATCATCCCGTCGCGCTTCGAACCCTGCGGGCTGACGCAGCTTTACGGGCTGCGCTATGGCTGCGTGCCGGTCGTCGCGCGCACCGGCGGCCTTGCCGACACGGTCATCGATGCCAACGAAGCCGCCATCTCGGCCGGCGTGGCGACCGGCTTCCAGTTTGCGCCGGCCAATGCCGGCGCCCTGCTGCATGCCATCCGCCGCCTTGTCGAGGCGCATGCCAACCCCACGGTCTGGACGTCGATGCAGCGGCAAGGCATGAAGGCCGATGTGTCGTGGGACAAAAGCGCCGAAAAATATGTCGAACTTTATCGCTTGCTGCTTTCGAAAAGGGCTGCCTGACGCATGATCCGCACTGTCGCTACCAAACCCTATACCGACCAGAAGCCCGGCACCTCCGGGTTGCGCAAGAAAGTCCCGGTGTTCCAGCAGGAGCACTATGCCGAGAACTTCATCCAGTCGATCTTCGACGCGCTGGAAGGGTTCGAGGGCAAAACCCTGGTGATCGGCGGCGACGGCCGCTTCTATAACCGCGAGGTCATCCAGAAGGCCATCGCCATGGCCGCGGCAAACGGCTTCGGCAAGGTGATGGTCGGGCAGGGCGGTATATTGTCGACGCCTGCCGCTTCGCACGTCATCCGCAAATACAAGACCTTCGGCGGCATCATCCTGTCGGCCAGCCACAATCCGGGCGGCCCGCATGAGGATTTCGGCATCAAATACAATGCCGGCAATGGCGGCCCGGCGCCGGAAAAGCTGACCGACACGATCTTCGAAAAAACCAAGGTGATTTCCAGCTTCAAGATCGCCGATATAAACACGGTCGATATCGATACGATCGGCACGGTGAAGGCGGGTGACATGACCGTCGAGATCATCGATCCGGTCGCCGACTATGCCGAACTGATGGAAAGCCTGTTCGATTTCGACGCCTTGCGGCTTCTGTTCAAATCAGGCTTCCGCATGCGCTTCGATGCCATGCATGCGGTGACCGGTCCCTATGCCAAGGAGATCCTCGAAAACCGGCTCGGTGCGCCCAACGGCACCGCCCGTAATTTCATCCCGCTGCCGGATTTCGGCGGCCACCATCCCGATCCCAATCTGGTCCACGCAAAACACCTCTATGACGAGATGATGGGACCGGACGCGCCCGATTTCGGCGCCGCCTCCGACGGCGACGGCGACCGCAACCTGATCATCGGCAAGGGCATTTTCATCACCCCATCGGATTCAGTGGCCATGCTCGCCGCCAATGCCCATCTGGCGCCGGGCTACAAGGCGGGGCTGAAAGGCATCGCCCGCTCGATGCCGACCAGCGGTGCCGCCGACCGGGTCGCCGAAAAACTCGGCATCGGCATCTATGAAACGCCGACCGGCTGGAAGTTCTTCGGCAATTTGCTCGATGCCGGCATGGCGACGATCTGCGGCGAGGAAAGTGCAGGCACCGGCTCCAACCATGTCCGCGAAAAGGACGGCCTGTGGGCCTTGCTTTTGTGGCTCAACATCCTTGCCGTGCGCGGCGAAAGCGCTAAGCAGATCGTCACCCAGCATTGGGCGGCCTACGGCCGCAATTACTATTCAAGACACGACTACGAGGAAGTCGAGACCGATCGCGCCAATGCGCTGGTCGACGAACTGGGCGCCAAGCTGGGCTCGCTGCCTGGCACCAGCGTGCGCGGCATGACGATCGCCAGCGCCGACGATTTCGCTTATCACGATCCGGTCGACGGCTCGGTCAGCAAGAACCAGGGCATCAGAGTATTGTTCGAAGGCGGCTCGCGCGTCGTCTTCCGCCTGTCCGGCACCGGCACCTCGGGCGCGACGCTGCGCCTTTATGTCGAGCGCTACGAGCCGGACAAGAGCCGTCACGATCTCGACACCCAGGAGGCGCTTGCCGATCTGATTGCGGCGGCGGACGACATTGCCGGGATTCGCAGCCATACCGGCCGCGCCAAGCCGAGCGTGATTACGTGAGCCTATCCGCGTTGCCGATCGGAGGGCTGGTTTCCTGGCGCAGAAGCTTGACAGGTCGGATGTGCTTGCGCTGACGGATCGCACGCCTTGGAAATCGGCCAAAACGCCCATCGCTTCGTCATCCTGGGGTCTGCGCGACGGAGCTTCGCTCCTGCTTCGCCCAGGGATGACGAAGTTGGGAAGGCCTCGGCCAATCCCGAACCTTTGCGATGCTCCACAACAAGGTTGGCGCGCGTGAGCCAGCTCGGCGCAACCATCACCAAAGAAGGCATTCGCTTCGCCGCATGGTCCTCGTCGGCTCGGCGCATCTGGGTCTCGATTTTCGACGAGCGAGGCAACCGCGAGATCGACCGGCTTGAGCTCCAGCCCGAAGGCGAGGGCGTGCATACGCTCTTTGTTGCCGGTCTCGCCGCCGGCACCCGATACGGGTTCCGTGCCGACGGCGACTACGCGCCGGAACAGGGTTTCTGGTTCGATCCCGACAAGCTGCTGGCCGATCCCTATGCCGTCGAGATCGACAGCCCCTACAGATATGACAGCCGGCTGGCCGCGCGCCGGAGCGAGGGGGCCGACACCGCGCCGCTGATGCCGAAGGCGATTGCCGGCGCCTTGCCGGAACCCTTGGCCGCCTTGCCGCCTCTGTTTCGGCCCGGCGGCCTCATCTACGAGGTGCCGGTGCGCGCCTTCACAAAACTGCATCCGGACATTCCCGAGAAGCAACGCGGCACCATTGCAGCCCTCGCTCATCCCCTTGTTATCGAGCATCTGCAAAAACTCGGTGTCGCAGCCGTCGAGTTGATGCCGGTGACTGCATCGATCGACGAACGGCATTTGCCGCCGCTCGGGCTGCGCAATGCCTGGGGTTATAATCCCGTGACCTTCATGGCGCTCGATCCACGACTGGCGCCCGGCGGTCTGGCCGAGTTGCGCGGAACGGTCGTCGCGCTGCGCGACGCCGGCATCGGCACCATCCTCGACCTGGTGTTCAACCACACTGGCGAAAGCGACCGGTTTGGGCCGACGCTGTCGCTGCGCGGGCTCGACAACCGCGCCTACTACCGGCACGCGCTGGACGGCACGCTGGTCAATGAAACCGGAACCGGCAATACGGTCGCCTGCAGCCATCCGGTCGTCCGGGAAATGGTCCTCGACACGCTTCGCCATTTTGTCCAGCACGCCGGCGTCGACGGATTCCGCTTTGATCTGGCGACGATCCTTGGCCGTGTCGACGGCGTTTTTGACCCCGATGCGCCGCTGCTGAACGCCATTCGGAACGACCCTGTTCATGGCGACCGGGTGCTGATCGCCGAGCCTTGGGACATCGGACCGGATGGCTATCAGCTTGGCAATTTTCCATGGCCCTTCCTCGAATGGAACGATAAATACCGTGACGATATCCGCCGCTTCTGGCGCGGCGACAGCGGCATGATCGGTGCGCTGGCGACCCGGCTGGCGGGGTCGTCCGAGGTCTTTGCCAGGGCAGGCCAGGCGACCAGCCGCAGCGTCAACTTCATCGCCGCGCATGACGGCATGACGCTGGCCGATATAGTTGCCTATGAGCACAAGCACAACGCGGCCAATGGCGAACAGAACCGCGATGGCCACGACAACAACCTGTCCTGGAACAATGGCGTCGAGGGCGAGACCAACGACCGGGAGATCGATACGGCCCGTTTCGATGACCGGTGCGCGGTGCTGGCGACGCTTTTTGCCTCGCGCGGCACGATCATGCTGACGGCGGGCGACGAATTCGGCCGCACCCAGCGCGGCAACAACAACGCCTACGCGCAGGACAATGACATCACCTGGCTCGACTGGGCCGGGCGCGATCAGGCGCTCGAGCAGTACACGGTTCTGCTTGCCGCTATGCGTCGTGCCGCGCCGGCGCTTTTGGACACAAGCTTCCTGACCGGAGAGCCGCCTGCGGGCTCGGAAATGCCAGACGTCGCCTGGCTGGCGGAAACCGGCGTGCCGCTCGACGAGGCAGCCTGGCATGACGCTAGGCGGCATCGGCTGGTCATGGTTCTCGGTGGCGATGAGGACAGTCGCCTTGCGGTGATCATCAATGGCGACCGCCGGGCCTGCATGTTCACGCTGCCGGAACGGGCGGGTTTTCATTGGCGCCCAGCCATCGAAACGGATAGTGGCGATATCTCACGGCCGGTGTCGGGGCGAACGGTCATATTCATGATCGAACGCAGCGCCGCGCAGGCGGGCGCAGGGGAGAGCCATGATGGCTGACAATGCCGAATGGTGGCGCGGCTGCGTCATCTACCAGATCTATCCGCGCTCCTTCCAGGACACGACAGGCCACGGCAGCGGCGATCTCAGCGGCATCACCTCGAGGCTGGCCCATGTCGCATCGCTCGGTGTCGACGCAGTTTGGCTGTCGCCTTTCTTCAAGTCGCCCATGGCCGACATGGGCTACGACGTTTCGGATTACTGCGCCGTCGATCCGATGTTCGGCGCATCAGAGGATTTCGACGCGCTGGTTGCCGAGGCGCACCGGCTCGGCCTGAAGGTGATCATCGACCAGGTCTTGTCGCATTCGTCGGATCGGCACGAATGGTTCGTCGAGAGCCGCGCCAGCCGCGACAACCCCAAGGCCGACTGGTACGTCTGGGCCGATGCGAAGCCCGACGGTAGCGCGCCCAACAACTGGCTGTCGCTTTTCGGCGGTCCTGCCTGGGAATGGGATGCGAGCCGCAGGCAGTATTACATGCACAATTTCCTTGCCTCGCAGCCGGACCTGAATTTCCACAATCCGGAGGTGCAGGACGCCTTGCTGGAAACGGTACGGTTCTGGCTCGAACGCGGCGTCGACGGGTTTCGGCTGGATACGGTCAACTACTATGTCCATGACCGCTGGCTGCGCAGCAACCCGCCTTTGGCGGAAAGCGTCGCCGGCACCAATACGGCAACCAGCACCTATCTCTATCAGGAGCATCTGTTCGACAAGAGCCAGCCGGAAAACCTGGCTTTCCTCAGGCGATTCCGGGCGTTGCTTGACGAATATGAAGGCCGCGCCGCCGTCGGCGAGATTGGTGACGAAAGCCGTTCGTTACAGACGCTCGCTGCCTACACCGGCGGTGGCGACAAGCTCCAAATGTCCTACACGTTCGACCTGCTTGGCCCGCAATTCTCCGCGGCGCATATGCGCGGCTGTGTCGAGGCCTTCGAGAGTACGGTGTTCGACGGCTGGGTTTGCTGGGCGTTCTCCAACCACGATGTCGTGCGCCATGTGAGCCGCTGGACAAGGCCGGGCAGCGATCCGGACAGGGTGGCGAAATTCTCGATTGTGCTGCTTTCTTGCCTGCGCGGATCGATCTGCCTCTACCAGGGCGAGGAACTCGGGCTGGACGAGGTCGAACTGGCGTTTGAGGATTTGCGGGATCCTTTCGGCATCCGCTTCTGGCCGGGGATCAAGGGGCGGGATGGATGCCGCACGCCGATGGTCTGGGAGGCTGGCGCCGACAATGCCGGCTTTTCAACCGGCAAGCCGTGGCTCCCAATCGCGGCAAGCCATCGCGCCCGCGCGGTCGACGTCCAGGCCGGCGTGCAAACCTCCGTCCTGGCGAGCTACCGGGCGATGCTGGCCTTGCGCAAGCAGCATCCGGCGCTGGTTCGAGGCTCGATCCGGTTTTTCGATGCCGAGGGCGACGTCCTTGCCTTCATTCGAGAAGGCGGTGACGAAAAGCTGCTCTGCGTCTTCAATTTTGCCGACGAGCCGGCCAGCTGGCCATTGCCGCAGGATCTGGATGCGATAGAGCCGATAGATCTTGGCGGTACTGCCGGCGTCTTGCAGGAAAGAACTCTGTCGCTGCCGCCGCTCGGCTGCTTCCTCGGTCGGATCGGCTGACCTCTATTGATCTTATTGAACGAGTACGGAGCGCCCGCAAGTCGCACCGACAACCCGCACATCGGCCTCGCCGACATGCACGCCAAGCGCCGCAAGCACGTTATAGACCAGTGCGTCGACTGGCGCCGTCACGCCGTTCAGAAGCGTTACCACCGCCGGCTTAACTGTTCCGAGCAGCGCGGTCACGTCCAGCCCGAGGCCCAGCGCATTGACCGAGAGCGACAACCCGCTGACCAGTGACGTGGTAAGCGATTGCGTCAGGTTCTTTGTGGCAACAGTTTTTATCGTCTTGTTGGCGATATCGGTGCTGTCGAAGGTCAATGTGGTCGGGTCGTTGTTGGTAATAGCAAGTGATGAAGAACCCTTCACATCGAGCAGATTGAGGGTGAGCAGCAGAAGCTTCACGCTTACCTGTGCAATCGTGGCATCGGAGAACGATTGCGGGTTGCTGAAATCGGCGAAGGCGGATGAGCTGTTGTCGGCGTCGCTGGCGGCAAGGTGCAGCGAGGCCACGCCGGGCTGCGCGGCAATGGAAACCTTCAGGCTTTCTGGCCGGCCCGTCGGGCAGCTGATGTCGGTCAGCTTGGCTTCCGCATAGGCCACTTCGGCATGCAGCGGCAGGTTGACCGACAGCAGACTGACGCCGCCGCCGAGATTGGAACTGCCGATACCGACGGTGGCGACCAGCTTGATTCGTGTCTGGGCGGTGCGCACCACGGTGCCCTTTTCACCGACCGCCAGCCAGGGCGAGTATTGCATGGGTTCGCCGATGGCGATGGCAAGCGTGGTGGAGGTAAGCCCCGGAATGGTGGCACCGAGATTGACCTGGACCTGGTTTGAGCCATTGGCCAGCGCAGCGGCGGCGCCGAGCATGCCCATCGCGCTTGCGTCGACGGAAAAGCCGGCCGGCTTTTGCCCAAGCCCGAGGCTGCCAATCGAACCAAGATCGACAAGATGATTGAGCGGTATCTTGACCGTGTTGGTGGCCCTCGACGCGATCGTCTGCAGCACAAGTTTGCTCGAACTGCCTGACCCAGAAGCGTTGGCCATCGCGGTCGCGATCTGGCCTGCCGTTGCTTTCGAGGCTAGCACGTCGGAATAGGTGACGCCGGTCAGTTGCAACTGCACCGCAAGGGCATCGATGAACGAAAGCACGTTGACGTCGGCCGAAATCAGCGCGTTGTAATCCATAACGGAGAGCGAGATGTTGCCGCCTAGCAGCCCACTGAGAAGCGCGTTGAGAATGCCGCCATTGACGCTGAGAAGCCTGGACCCAACCGAGAACATGGCTTGCGGGGTGATACTGGCGGTGGCTTCGGTGCCGACGACCGGTGTGGGGATGAGCGAGCTGGCGAAGTACCGGGCGGGGATTTTGCGCAGAGTGACGCGAACGGCGTTGTAAGGCGTTTTGCCGGCTTCGAAGCGCTTATCGACGCCAACCGAGGACGCCGCTGAATATCGGCCGCCGGTGACCGATATGACGGTTTTTCCAAGCGTAGGAACGATTGTCTGACCCGGCTTTTGAACAATGATGCCGGGCATCCGGTTGTCACTGAGCGTGGTTACCGCCGCGGCTTCCATATTGTTGATGTTCGACGCCGCGGTGATCGCCGCCAGATCGGTCATCGCCTGGGCTTCCCTGCGCTCCGTGTAGATCGAACCTTCGTCGACAGCGAAGGCCGCCAGCCCCAGCGCGAACGGTGCTATCAGCGCCGTCATGACGGCAAAGTTCGCCTTCACGTCGCCAAGCATCGAGCGCCCGATCCGGCCGATGCTGCTCAGCAAGAAGTGCGACATTTCAAATGCCTCCAATCCTGATGGTCGACCTGCGTGAGATCGTGGTTTGCGGCATGGCAAGGCTTGGCAACAGGCTCCAGATCGGCAGGTTGCTGGCATCGTACTGGATCGACACGACGAACTGATTTCCATCGGCCGTGCTGTCCGTGGCCTGATAGGTCAGCTTGCCGGCATCGACGAAGGGGTATCCACTGGCGTTGTTTTTGACGAAACCCGCCACCAGCGCTTGGCGCTCGGTCTGGTTCAATCCGGCAATTGCAGTGCGGGCGGCATCGGCGGCGATTTGCTGCAAGGAGTTGCTTGCACCAAAATAGATACCATATGCAACCATTCCGAGTACCAGCAGGATGAAGATCGGCGAAAGCAGGGCGAATTCGACCGCGGAAGTTCCGGATTCGTCTCTGATTTCGCGTAGATTTGCCCTTATTTGAGGTGCTATCTTACGCTTCAACGCGACAGTTTTACTGTCTATCTTGTTCATTGCCCTTGCCCACTGGAACATAAGGTCGACGTGCAGAACCCATCGAAATTTGTAACCCTTGGTTGCCTAAGAACGGATTAAGACATTCCGGCAAACTGAAGTGATCGGCCAGATTATTTTCACCGAGGTGAGCGGTTCCGGTGAGGAAACCCAGCCAAGCTCATGGTTTCGATTAATGATTGGCCGGTTGCAAAGCGACTGTCCCGGCGCCTTACTTTGGGTTACCCCGAGAGTCTGTTGAAATAAAAAATCTCCACGTTACTGTTTGGCCACCAGCTACCGGAAAGGGAACCGGCTGCGCGCTCGAAAGGAACCAACCAATCGGTTTCGGGGCGTCAACACTTAGAGACGTGGCTGAAGGGCGACGTCATTAGGGAGAACTCCATGCTGAAACATATGCTGAAGGCGACGGTATTCGCCACGACCATGGTCTTGGCCGCCGGTGCGTTCTACACGCCGGCTTTCGCCGAAGTCGTCTATAACAGAGGCACCGCCGCCGAATCGGAGTCGGTCGACCCGCACAAGACCTCGACGGTCTATGAAGCCAACGTCTTGCGTGACCTGTTCCAGGGGCTGACCATGCAAGATCAGAAGGCCAACCTCATTCCGGGCGCAGCCGAGAGCTGGACGGTATCGGACGACGGCACCGTCTACACCTTCAAGCTGCGCAAGGATGGGCTCTGGTCGGACGGCAGCCCGGTGACCGCCAATGACTTCGTCTATGCTTTCCAGCGGCTTGAAGACCCAGCCACCGGCGCCGAATACGCTTCGATGCTCTATCCGGTGAAGAATGCCGAAGAGGTCAACACCAAGAAGGCCAAGCCGGAGGAGATGGGCGTCAAGGCGATCGACGCAAATACGCTGGAAGTGACGCTGAAGGCGCCGACGCCGTATTTCCTGGAGATGCTGACCCACCAGGCGACCTATCCGGTCAACAAGGCTTCCATCGAAAAGCTCGGCGCCGACTGGATCAAGCCTGGCAATTTGGTTTCCAACGGCGCTTACACGCTGGCCGAGTGGGTTCCCAACGATCACATGAAATTGGTCAAGAATTCAAAATTCTGGGACGCTGCAAACGTCAAGATCGATGTCGTCAACTACATCCCGACCGAAGATCGCTCGTCGGCGATGAAGCGCTTCGAGGCCGGTGAACTCGACAGCTATGACGATCTCCCGACTGAACAGCTCGCCGACCTCAAGACCAAATTTGGCGATCAGATCCACGTCGGGCCATACCTCGGCACCTACTACTATGCGATCAAGACCGACAAGGCGCCGTGGGATAATGTCGAGCTACGCACCGCCATCTCGATGGCGATAGATCGCGATTTCATCGCCGAAAAGGTCTGGCAGAATTCGATGCTGCCCGGCTATTCGATGGTGCCTCCGGGGATCGAGGGCTACACGCCGGCAATGGCTAAATACGCCGACATGTCGCAGATCGACCGCGAGGACGCTGCCAAGAAGATCCTCGAGAAACTCGGCTATACGCCTGAGCATCCGCTGAAAATGCAGATCCGCTACAACACTTCGGAGAACCACAAGAACACAGCGGTCGCCATTCAGGAACAGCTGAAGCCGCTTGGCGTCGAGATCACACTCCTCAATACCGACACCAAGACCCACTACTCCTTCCTCGAGCAGAAGGGCGACTATGACGTGGCGCGCGCTGCCTGGATCGCCGACTACAAGGATCCCGAAACCTTCCTCGGCATCTCCCGCAAGGCCAGCGGCAACAACTATTCGGTCTACAACAGCCCGCAATACGAAGCGGCGATGGACAAGGCGGCCGCCGCCGGCGGCAAGCCGGAAGAGCGGATGAAGGAACTCGCTGAAGCCGAGCGCATCCTCATCGACGAGGTCGGCAATATTCCGATCCTCTACTATAGCTATCACGACATTGTTTCGTCGAAGCTTCACGGCTTCGTCGACAATGTGATGGACGTGCATCCGTCCCGCTTCATCTCCAAGGATTGATCCTTGGCCAAACCGCCGCCTCGTTCGGGGCAGCGGTTCTGGTTGCCGGCGTATGACCACGAAAGTCAGAATCGAGTTTCGCTGGCGATCATGCGCAAATCAAAGTGCTGTGGCGTCTTTGCCTGTCCAAAAGGACGCGCGGCACGATAGGCAAGCGGGGCACCGATGCTGCGTTACGTATTCCGGCGGCTTCTGACCGCCATTCCGACGCTGTTCGTCATCGTGACCATGGCGTTCTTCCTGATACGCGTCGCGCCGGGCGGCCCGTTCAACCAGGAGCGGGGCCTGAGCCCCGAGATCAGGGCCAATCTCGAAGCTCAGTTCGGCCTCAACGATCCGCTCTGGTTGCAGTACGTCCACTATCTCGGCAATCTTCTGCGCGGCAATTTCGGCCCCAGCTACAACATGCCGGATTTCACCGTCGGCGAGTTGTTCAAGGAGGGCCTGCCGATCTCAATCCAGCTCGGCGCTTCGGCGCTCATTCTGGCGCTGCTCCTCGGCAGCGTGCTCGGCACTGTTGCCGCGCTCAACCAGAACAAGCTTGCCGACTATTCGGTGATCGCGCTGGCGACCGCCGGCAGCACCATTCCGACCTTCGTCATCGCCCCGGTAATCCAGCTTGTATTCGGATTGACCTGGAAGCTCCTGCCGATCGGTGGCTGGGGCGATGGAGCCCTTATCAACAAGATCGGCCCGGTACTGACGCTCGCTCTGCCGCAGATCGCCATCGTTGCCCGCCTGATGCGCGGCTCGATGATCGAATCGCTGCAATCGCATCACATCCGCACCGCGCGCGCTCTCGGCCTGTCCGGCTGGTCAGTCGTCGTCAAGCATGCGCTGCGCGGCGCCATCCTCCCGATCGTCTCCTTCACCGGTCCGGCAGCTGCAGCCCTTCTCACAGGCTCGATCATCGTCGAGACCATCTTCTCTATCCCGGGCATCGGCCGCCATTTTGTCGTTGCCGCGCTCAACCGCGACTACACACTGGTGATGGGGACGGTGGTGGTCATCGCGCTCTTCACCATTGTCTTCAACCTGATCGTCGACGTCCTCTATGGGGTCGTCGATCCGAGGGTGCGCTATGACTGATATCGCAGTTGCCGCACCGGTCGTCGGCCGATCTCTGTGGGGTGACGCCTGGGCGCGCCTCAAGGCCAATCGCGCGGCCATGTTCAGTCTCTATTATCTTGCTTTCATTGCCCTCATCAGCGTGTTCGGTCCCTGGTTCGTGCCGCATCAATACACAACCATCTATGCCGACTATGTCCGCACGCCGCCGAGCTTCTCCGCCTATCCGAAGATCGACATGATCGAAGGCGCTCTCGATGAGGCGATCAGGCGCATGCGCGTCGACATCAAGGATTGGCGGCAGGAAGGCGATCGTATCTTCGTCACCGTCAGGTCGTCCAAGCCGATCGACGACCGCAACATCCGCTACCTTGATCGTTCCGATACCTTCGACGGCACAAAGATCGAGAGCAAATCGCCGGATGGTCTCGAAATGGTGATGAGTGCATCGATCAAGCAGCAATATTTCCTGTTTGGCACCGACAACACCGGCCGAGATCTGTTGTCGCGAACGCTGATGGCCGGGCGCATATCGCTGGCCATCGGCCTGCTTGCCGGCGTTGTGGCCGTGGTCATCGGCGTGCTCTACGGCGCCACTGCCGGCCTTGCCGGCGGCAGGGTCGACGAGGTGATGATGCGTATCGTCGACGTGCTCTATTCTTTGCCGTTCATCTTCTTCGTCATCATGCTGGTGGTGTTTTTCGGCAGGAACTTCGTGCTGATGTTCCTGGCCGTCGGCGCGGTGCTGTGGCTCGACATGGCGCGCATCGTGCGCGGACAGGCGCTGTCGATCCGCAGGCAGGAATATGTCCAGGCGGCGGAGGCGATGGGCGTCGGCCAGCGCGGCATTCTGCTGCGCCACGTCATCCCCAATTTGCTCGGGCCGGTGGTGATCTACATGACGCTGCTGGTGCCGCAAGTCATCATCCTAGAGAGTTTTTTGTCGTTCCTCGGGCTTGGCGTCCAGGAGCCGATGACCAGCTGGGGCGTGCTGATCTCGGTCGGCGCCCAGAACATCGGCTCGGCCAACTGGTTGCTTTTGTTTCCGGCCTTCTTTCTCGTCTCGACGTTGTTCGCGTTGAATTTCGTCGGCGACGGGCTGCGCGACGCGCTCGACCCCAGGGATCGTTGAGATGGCTGCTTCCGAAACGATCCTCAGCGTCAAGGACCTTCGCGTCCGCTTCCGCACCCTCGACGGCGCGGTGGAGGCGGTGAAGGGCATCAACATCCACGTCAAATCAGGCGAGAGCGTTGCCGTCGTCGGCGAATCCGGCTCAGGCAAGAGCCAGACCATGATGGCGGCGATGAGCCTGCTGGCCTCGAACGGCGAGGCCACCGGGACCGTCGACTACCGCGGCCGCAACCTTTTGACGCTGAGCAAGCCCGAGCTCAACAAGATCCGCGGCCGCAAGATCAGCATGATCTTCCAGGAGCCAATGACTTCGCTCGACCCGCTCTATTCGATAGGCAACCAGCTGATCGAGCCGATCCGCAAGCATCGTGGACTTGGCGCCACCGAGGCACGAGAAGAGGCACTCAAACTTTTGCGGCTGGTCCATATTCCCGATCCGGAGCGGCGGATGAAATCCTACCCGCACGAGATGTCGGGCGGTCAGCGCCAGCGCGTCATGATCGCCATGGCGCTGGCCAACGACCCCGACATATTGATTGCCGACGAGCCGACGACGGCGCTCGACGTGACCATCCAGGCGCAGATCCTCATGCTGCTCGCCGAATTGCAACGCAAGCTCGGCATGGCGATCGTCTTCATCACCCACGATCTCGGCATTGTCAGGCGCTTTGCTGACCGGGTCTATGTGATGCGTTACGGCGAGGTGGTCGAGGAGGGCGAGGCGGAAGCGATCTTCGCCAACCCGCAGCACGCCTACACCAAGATGCTGCTCGCCGCCGAGCCGACCGGCACCAAGGCGCCGCCGCCTCCGAATGCCCCCATCCTGCTCGAAGGCAGGAACGTCGAAGTGACCTTCAAGATCGGCGGCGGCTTTCTTGGCGGAGAACCGCTGATATTGCGCGCCGTCGATCGCGTTTCGATCCGGCTGAAGCGCAACCAGACCATCGGCATCGTCGGCGAATCCGGTTCGGGAAAGTCGACGCTCGGCCGCGCCTTGCTGCGGCTCCTGCCCAGCGACGGCATCATCCGGCTTGGCGACCGCGACATCTCCCACGCCGACCGCCAGGCGATGCGGCCGCTGCGGCGCGAATTGCAGCTGGTCTTCCAGGACCCGTTCGGCTCGCTGTCGCCGCGCATGACCGTCGGCCAGATCATCACCGAAGGGCTACTGGTCCACGAGCCCAATTTGTCGGGCAGGCAGCGTGATCTCCGCGCGGTAGAGGCCTTGCTCGAAGTCGGGCTCGACTCCAACACGCGCAACCGCTATCCGCACGAATTCTCCGGTGGTCAGCGGCAGCGCATCGCCATTGCGCGTGCCATGATCCTGAAGCCGAAAGTGGTGGTGCTGGACGAGCCGACCTCGGCGCTGGACCGCTCCGTGCAGAAGCAGATCGTCGAATTGCTGCGCAAGCTGCAGGCCGACCACGAGCTGTCCTATCTGTTCATCAGCCATGACCTCGCCGTCGTGCGCGCCATGGCCGACTACATCATTGTCATGAAGCAGGGCAAGATCGTTGAAGAGGGGCCGGCCGAGGCGATCTTCAGCAATCCGCAAGCCACCTACACCCAGACGCTGATGGCCGCGGCTATCGACGTGACGCGGTTTCGCCTGAGCGCATAGCGCGATTGGTCAGAACTACAGCGGATGGGGGTTGTTTCGGGAACAAAAACAGCTAAGCCGCTGTTTTTTCTGGTCGGAGTGGCAGGATTTCAGCCTGCGTTCCCAGCGGCCAAACGAGTGTTGCTCACCGGCCGTTCAATAGTATCAGTCACTTACACGCGTCGTCTCACCCTTTTTTCCGGTTCACACTGAGCGAAAAACAGTGTTTTCGGGCGCTTTCTGGGCGAAAGGTTCGGCGCTACGCTTTGGAAATCGGGATGGCGACCATAGGTCTTTTCCAACTGCTTGACGGTCGTGCCAACATTGTCGGCGACCTACCAGATGTCGACGCCGCGCTGCATCAGCCAGGCGATGTAGGTGTAGCGAAGTACATCCGGGACGACATCGTCGCCCAGCCCGGCTGCCACGCGGCAGGTGCGGAACGCCTTCTCAATTCGCTTGATAGGTTCGCCGAGGCTGCCATGGACGACCGGCCCGTGATCCCGATCAATATGCTTCCATCGGCGCATATGGGCAATCAGCCGTGGCGGCAGCTGCTCCAGCAGCCGCCGTTTCTTGCTCTCTCTTGCGCGATGGAATTTGCGATGGAGCACGCCGCGCTGAAGGTCTGGCCAGCTTCCGCTGATCTCGGCATTCCAATTGAGCTGCAGGATCGAACGATGCCGGCCGCCGGTATAGAGGCCGATGATGACAAAGCGGCAGAGATGAGCGTACTGCCCATGCTTCCGGCGCAGCCGCAAGGCCGCGCGCAGCAGTCCCGCCGCTTCCTGGCGCGTCAGCCAGCGTTCGCGCTCTGCTGGTTTGTCTGGCAAGGTGACGGACGGCTTCGGATCGAGACCGTATTCCCTGGCATAGAAGTTGATCGCCGAGCGGAGATCCTCAAGATCGCGACGTGGGCCTGACGTAAAGTCCTTGTCCTGCCACGGCGGCAGTCTCGCACTGCGGGTCGCCATTGCGGCGGCGTTGAGTTTGACGACGCGCTCGCGCTCTACCCGGTTGCGCTCGCGCGAACGGTGCTCGACATAAGCGCGGCAGCGGTCGCTATTGATGCTGGCGACCGGTTCGGTGCCGAAGAATTCGTTCAGAAAACGGATCCTGGCGAGAAATTCCTTGCGACCGGCAATCTTGGCCTGGCGCGCATCGACATAGGCGGCGAGGATGTCACAGACTGTCAGGCTACGGGCGTCGGTCCGGCAGACCGGCGGCTGGTATTTGCCGGCGATGGCAGGCCCGAGTGGGGTGCGCAGCATACCTGCACCGCTGGACACCGCTCCCTTGCTGGCGTGATGACGGGTCGTCACGATGGCCCCTTTTTCTCGCTGTGAACTGGTTCGTCTTGCGGCCGGGGATGAATAAAAGAGGCAGGAACACCGGTTTTGCAACAAGCAAACTGGGCGATGGTGCGGCGACGTGCAGAGACTTGCGAGATGCGGTGCAGGAGTCGCACCGGCTTGGCTATCCCTCCGGCAAAGAGTTTGGCGAGTTCGGGGAGGGGTGACTCACTGCCGCACCGATATGATGGCCACGGGCCATCCCATGTTGCGCTTGCAGCTGAGGTGTTGATCCCCATGCCGGCCTTCGCGGGGCGATTTGGCATTCCGAAGCGGATTGAGGATTCCGATGCCTTGGAAATCCCTCCCGTTGTCGGTGACGACGAGCATCCGCTCGCCTCGGCAATGGCCGCGATCCGAGCCACTGCGGGCAACCCCTTGGCCTCTCCTCGGCCAAACCTTCCTTCTGGTCGAATGCAAGGCGGCGACTTGCAAAGAGAGCCTGTAGGCTCTCCGGGCCGTGAACCATGTCTCCGGGTCGGACATGTTTTTTCTGGTCGGAGTGGCAGGATTTGAACCTGCGACCCCATCGTCCCGAACGATGTGCGCTACCAGGCTGCGCTACACTCCGTGACCAGACCGCGGGCTTATAGCCGCCGCGTTTGGTTCCTGCAAGCGCCAATGGCAGCGCTTCCGTCGCATTTCTTTCGCTTTCGCCGCAACGTCATACAGGTTTCAGTTTCCTGTCGCACAAACACAGCTTAAAGGCTTCCTGGCAGGTAACCGTCCACTTGCCTCGAAACATTGATTCAGCCGCTTGGAGTTCGCAGTCTTGTCGATGAAGATCGTTAGCCATGCCAGACCAAACACATTCGAGTTCGAAACCTCGGCGTTGATCAAGCCGTCCGGGTTTCGCGAATATGATGCACGCTGGTGGTTCGGCCATCCGGGCTCGAACGAGCCGCCGGAACTCAATCTGATCGGCGTCCAGGCGCTCGGCATGGGGCTCGGCACGCTGATCCGGCGCCTGGGTGCCGGACCCGACATCGTCACCGGCCATGATTTCCGCGCCTATTCGCTTGCCATCAAGCTGGCGCTGGTTTCCGGGCTGATGGCCGCCGGCGCGCGGGTCAAGGATGTCGGGCTGGCCTTGTCGCCGATGGCCTATTTCGCCCAGTTCGCGCTCGACACGCCGTCCGTCGCCATGGTCACCGCCTCGCATAACGAGAATGGCTGGACCGGCGTCAAGATGGGCGCGGCGCGTCCGCTGACCTTCGGTCCCGAGGAGATGAGCGCGCTGAAGGCGATCGTGCTGTCAGGCGATTTCGACCTTGTCGGTGGCGGCTCCTACGCCTTTGTTCCCGATTTCCGCAAAACCTACCTTGACGATCTGACCAACGGAAAACGCATATCGAGAAAGCTCAAGGTGGTGGCTGCCTGCGGCAACGGAACCGCCGGCGCTTTCGCCCCCGAAGCGCTGGCGCGGATCGGCTGCGAGGTGATCCCGCTCGACGTCGAGCTCGATCATACGTTTCCCAATTACAATCCCAACCCCGAAGACATGCAGATGCTGCACGCCATTCGCGACAAGGTGCTGGAAACGGGCGCCGATGTCGGGCTCGGTTTCGACGGCGATGGCGACCGTTGCGGCGTGGTCGACAATGAAGGCAACGAGATCTTCGCCGACAAGGTCGGCGTCATGCTCGCGCGCGACATCTCGCACCTCTATCCCGGCTCGACTTTCGTCGTCGACGTCAAGTCGACCGGATTGTTCATGACCGATAAGGTGCTGCGGGAAAATGGCGCGGTCACCGACTATTGGAAGACCGGACACTCCTATATCAAGCGGCGCGTCGCCGAACTCGGCGCCGCCGCCGGTTTTGAGAAATCGGGCCACTTCTTTTTCAATCCTCCGATCGGCCGCGGCTATGACGATGGCCTGGTCACGGCCATCGCCATTTGCCAGATGCTGGACCGCAGCCCGCAAAGCAGCATGGCCGACCTCTACCGCGATCTGCCGCTGACCTTCGGCACGCCGACCATGTCGCCACATTGCGCCGACGAGCTCAAATACGGTGTCGTCGAGCGGGTCGCTGGCGATTTTCGCGAGATGAAGGACGAGGGCGCGGTCTTCGCCGGCCAAAAGATCGCCGAGCTGATCACCGTCAACGGCGTCAGGGTCGTGGCGGAGGATGGTACCTGGGGGCTGGTGCGGGCATCATCGAACAAGCCGGAGCTTGTGGTGGTGGTGGAGAGCCCGGTATCGTCCGAGCGGCGCCGGCAGATGTTCGAAGCCGTCGATGCGGTGCTGCGCCGCAGCCCCGAAGTCGGCGCCTACAATCAGACCTTTTGAATGCGGGGCTTGTTTTCATGACCGAACGGATCGTCAGTTTTGTGATGAGCGGCGGCGTCGGCTCGCGACTATGGCCGCTGTCGCGCGAGGACAATCCCAAGCAGTTCCATGATTTCTCGGGCGATGGTTCGATGCTGGCCAAGACGCTGCGCCGGCTGACCGCGCGGCCGGAAGGCGAAACGCCGGTTTTTCTGATTGCCTCGGAAAGGCACGCCGACCGCGTTCATGCCGATATTGCCGGCCACGAGCTTTCCGGCGGCGGCCCGTTGTTCGAGCCGACCGGACGCAACACTGCCGCGGCCGTTGCCTTGGCAAGCCTGCGCACGCTGTCGGAATTCGGCGACAGCCTGGTGCTGGTGGTGCCGTCCGACCATGAGATTGCGACCGCGCAGCAATTCTGGCGGAGCGTCGAGGCCGGCACTGCGGCGGCGCGCGAGGGCAGGCTGGTGGTGTTCGGCATCAAGCCCGCGCAACCCGAGACCGGCTATGGCTACATCGAGGTGGCCGGCGAGCGGGATGGCATCTACGACGTCTCGCGTTTCGTCGAAAAACCCGATCTCGCGACCGCGCAGAGCTATCTCGAGGCCGGCAATTTCTACTGGAACACCGGCATTTTCCTGTTTCGCGCCAGCGCCATGCGCGATGCATTCATGGCTTTCCAGCCCGATATCTGGAGCGCCACCGAGGCTGCCTACCAGGCGGCGACATCAGATCTTTCCGGCCTCTATATGCCTCTGGAGCTCTATGCCGCCATCCCGTCGACATCGATCGACTACGCGATCATGGAGCGCGCCAGCGGCATTGCCATGGTGCCGGCCGGCTTTCGCTGGAACGATCTCGGTTCCTGGCAGTCGCTGCTCGACGTCGGGCCCTCCGACACGCAGGGCAACGTCATCGTCGGCGACGTCGTCGCCATCGACTGCGAGAACTCCTATATCCGCAGCGACGGCCGCCTGCTGTCGGCCATCGGGATGAAGGACGTCGCCATCGTGTCGACCGCCGACGCCACTTTCGTGGCTCCGGTCAGCCACAGCCAGAACGTCAAGAAGATCGTCGAACAGCTCGAAAAGAGCGGCCGCCTGGAAACCAGGTTCACGCCCGCCGACGATCGCGTCATCGAAAGCGGCGCCTGGCAGCGCCGCGTGCACCACTGGCTGTTCGAGGAGACGGTGCCGCTGTGGTCGACTGTCGGCGTTGACGAACGCCATGGCGGGTTCCACGAAGCGCTCGGCTTCGACGCCACCCCGCTGATGAAACCCAAGCGCATGCGCACGCAGGCCAGGCAGATCTACGCCTTCGCCGTCGCCAAGGCGCGTGGCTGGAACGGCCCGGCCGATCGGTTGATCAGCCACGGCATCGAATTCATGGCGAGGAACGGCCGCACCGACAATGGCGGCTGGGTGCGCACGCTCAACATCGACGGCACCGTCGCCGACGCTGCGGAGGATGCCTACGACCATTCCTGCGTGCTTCTGGCGCTGGCGCATGCCCATATGTGCGGCAATCCGGACGCATTGCGGCTTGGCGAGGAAACCTTTGCGTTCCTCGACGCGCATCTCGAGGACCAACGCCTGACCGGTTTTCTCGAGACCTCGAGCGGCGAGGGCGAGCGCCGCTCCAACCCGCACATGCATCTGCTCGAGGCGTTCCTGGCCTGGCATCAGGCGACGGGCGAGCGCGCCCATCTCCGCCGCGCCGCGCGCATCGTCGATCTGTTCCGCAGCCATTTCTTCGATCCTGAGAGCTGGACGCTTGGCGAGTATTTCGACCATGAATGGCGGCCGGCTCCCGGCGAGAAAGGCACCTGGACGGAACCAGGCCATCATTTCGAATGGGCCTCGCTGCTGGTCGACTTCGCCGGCCGCAGCGGCCAGAGCGGCTTGACCGGCCTCGCCAGGAAACTCTACGCGTCGGCGATCGCCAATGGCCTCAACCGCGCCACCGGCCTCGCCTACGGCGCCGTCTCGCGGCAAGGCCTGCCGCTCGACCGCGTCTCGCGCAGCTGGCCGCAGGCCGAAGCGATCAAGGCGGCGATCGCGCTGGACGGTTCGGGCGGTCCCGACCTGAAGCCGGAGATCGAGGCTCGGGTCGGCCGGTTGTTCCGCTGGCACATCAATCCGGCACCGCTCGGCCTGTGGATCGACCGCATCGACGAGCGTGGCCGTTCGCTGGCAAACGAGGTGCCGGCCAGCATCTTCTACCATCTGGTCTGCGCGCTGACGCAATATCTGGACGGCACGGCCCGCAAGGATCAGTACGGGCTGGCGACGTCCCCGGTCTCGACATAGACCGACTTCAGCTGTGAATAGAGTGCCAGTGCCGCCAGCGAATTCTCGCGGCCGATGCCGGACTGCTTGAAGCCGCCAAAGGGGATCTCGACCGGCGTCAGATTGTAGGCATTGATCCAGCAGGTGCCGGCCTGCAGCTCGGCGATGACGCGGTGGGCGCGCTGCAGGTCGCGCGTGAACACGCCGGCAGCGAGGCCGAATTCGGTGTCGTTGGCGCGCTCGACCACCTCGTCCTCGCCGTCGAATTTCAGCACGCTCATCACCGGCCCGAAAATCTCCTCGCGGGCGATGCGCATCGTGTCGGTGACACCTGTGAACACAGTCGGCTCGACGAAGAAACCGCCCTGGAAGCCCTGCAGCGAAGGCACGTTGCCGCCGCAGGCGAGCACGGCACCATCCTGCCTGCCGGCCTCGATGTAGGAGACGACCTTGTCGTGCTGCGCCTTCGAGACCAGCGGCCCCATCTGCGTTTCCTGGTCGAGCGGATCGCCGATACGGATCTTCTTGGTCCGCTCGGTCAGCCTTTCGACGAAACGGTCATGGATGCTGCTCTGCACGAAGACCCGCGTGCCGTTGGAGCAGATCTGGCCGGTCGAATAGAAATTGCCGAGCATGGCGCCGCCGATGGCATTTTCGAGATCGGCATCGTCGAAGACGATCAGCGGCGACTTGCCGCCAAGCTCCATCGTCGCGTTCTTCATCTTCGAGCCGGCGAGCGACAGCACCTTGCGGCCGGTCGGCACCGAGCCAGTCACCGAGACCTTGGCGACGACATCGTGGCCGACAAGGCCGGCGCCGACATCGCCAAAACCTTGCACGACGTTGAACAGCCCATCGGGCAGGCCGGCCTCGGTGTAGATTTCAGCGAGCGCCAGTGCTGAAAGTGGCGTGTTCTCCGACGGCTTGAACACCATGGCATTGCCCATCGCGAGGGCCGGTGCGGATTTCCAGCCGGCGATCTGGATCGGGTAGTTCCAGGCGCCGATGCCGACGCAGACGCCGAGCGCCTCGCGCCTGGTATAGGCAAAGGGACCGCCGAGATCGACGGCCTCGCCATTAAAGGCGGCGACCGCACCGCCGAAATATTCGAGGCAATCGGCGGCCGACGGGGCGTCTGCGACCAGTGTTTCCTGGATCGGCTTGCCGGTGTCGAGGGTCTCGATGCGCGCCAAATCGGCATTGCGGGCGCGCAAAATGTCGGCGGCGCGGCGCAGGATACGGCCGCGTTCGACCGGCTTCAGCCGCGCCCAGGCGGGTTGTGCCGCACGCGCGGCCTCGATAGCGAGCTCCAGCACGTTCGGTGTCGCCGAGCGCAGCATGGCGATGGTCTCGCCGGTCGCCGGATAGATGACCGGCAGCGGCGCGCCGCGCTCGTCCTCGATATAGCGGCCGTTGACATAGTGCGATGCCGTTGGCTGGGCGCGCATGGCTGTTCTCCAAATCGTCTATCGCGGCATGCGGGAATATGCGTCCGCCGGATCATGGCCTATCTGTCCGACGCCTGCCAGCGCGGATTGATCCATGGTTCCTGGTTGGAGGGCGCCAGCGGCGAGCGTCCGAGAATGTGGTCGGCGGCCTTCTCGCCGGTCATGATCGACGGCGCGTTGAGATTGCCATTGGTGACGCGCGGGAAGATCGAGGAATCGGCGACCCGCAGCCCGTCGACGCCGATGACGCGGCATTCCGGGTCGACGACGCTCATCGCATCGTCGGCACGGCCCATCTTGCAGGTGCCGCAAGGGTGATACGCGCTTTCGGCGTGGTCGCGGATGAAGGCGTCGAGCTCGTCATCCGATTGCAAATGTGAACCCGGCGACAGCTCCTTGCCGCGGTAAGGATCGAAGGCCGCTTGCCCGAAGATCTCACGGGTCAGCCGGATGCAGTGGCGGAACTCCGTCCAGTCGTCCGGATGCGACATGTAGTTGAAGCGGATCACCGGCTTCGATTTGGGATCGGGCGAGCGCAGCGTGACCGAACCGCGCGACTTCGACCGCATCGGCCCGACATGCGCCTGGAAGCCATGCGCCTTCGCCGCCGCCTTGCCATCATAGCGGACCGCCGCCGGGATGAAGTGATACTGGATGTCGGGATAGTCGACGCCGGCGCGCGAGCGCACGAAGGCGGCCGCCTCGAAATGATTGGTAGCGCCGAGGCCGGACTTGAAGAACAGCCACTGCGCCCCGATCAATGCCTTCGAGAACGGGTTCAGCACCGAGTTCAGGGTGATCGGCTTTGTCGATTCCTGCTGAATGTAGAGCTCCATATGGTCCTGCAAATTGCGGCCGACGCCGGGCCGGTCGGCGATCACCGGAATGCCGTTCTCTCTGAGGTGCTGGCCGGGGCCGATGCCGGACAGCATCAGGATTTTGGGCGAATTGATCGAGGACGCGGCAACGATCACCTCACGCCGGGCTCTGACCACCTGAACCTGTTTGCGCGTTTCGATCTCGACGCCGATGGCGCGTTGATTCTCGATGATCACCCGTCGGGCGAAGCCCTTGACCAGGCTGACATTTTTCCGCCTGAGTGCCGGCCTGAGATAGGCGCTCGCCGCCGACCAGCGACGCCCGCCGCGAATGGTCTGCTCCATCGGCCCAAAGCCTTCCTGCTTCGCGCCGTTGTAATCATCGGTCAGCTCGAAACCGGCCTGACGGCCTGCCTCGACAAAGACGCCGTAGAGCGGATTGGTCCGCGAGCCGCGCTGTACGGTCAGCGGGCCGCCGTGGCCGCGCCAGCCATTCTCGCCGCCATTGCTGTCCTCCATGCGCTTGAAATAGGGGAGCACGTCGGCAAAGCCCCAGCCGGCCGCGCCCTGTTCGGCCCAATGGTCAAAATCGCGGGCGTGGCCGCGCACATAGACCATGCCGTTGATTGAGGATGAGCCGCCGATGACCTTGCCGCGCGGCGTCGCCAGCACGCGGCCGCCGAGATGCGGCTCCGGTTCGCTGGCAAAGCCCCAGTCGTAGAGGCTCATATTGAGCGGTATCGATAGCGCCGATGGCATCTGGATCAGCGGCCCGATATCGCTGCCGCCATATTCGATGACGATCACCGAATGCTTGCCGTCCTCCGACAGCCGGTAGGCCATGGCCGAACCGGCCGAGCCGGAGCCGATGATGACGAAATCCGCTTCAAACATGGGTCATGTGCGCCATGAAATCGGCGAGCGAGACGTTGCCGCCAGTTGCGATCACGAGAACGGTCTTGCCGATTACGTCGACCTTGCCGCTGAGCAACGCCGCCAGCGAGGCAGCGCCGGATGGCTCAAGCACCAGCTTCATCCGCTCGAAGGCGATGCGCATCGCCCGCCGCACCGACACATCGTCGACAGTTATGCCGCGAACGCCGGCGGCCTTCACCGCTGCGAACGGCGCGTCGCCGGGCCGCCGCGACATCAGCCCGTCGCAGATCGATTTCGGCCCGGCCGGCATCGTCTCGATGGCGCCATGCGCCAGCGACGCGCCCATGCCGTTGAAACCTTCCGGCTCGACGCCGATGATCTCGGTCGCCGGCGATAGATAGTGGAAGGCCAGCGAAACCCCACCGATCAGCCCGCCGCCGCCGACCGAGCAGAACAACAGATCGGACTCCGCTCCCATTGCGGCGAGCTGGTCGAGCGCTTCCAGTCCGGCGCCGGCCTGGCCGGCGACGATCTCCGGATCGTCGAACGGGTGCAGCAGCGCCAGGTTCTCGCTCTCGGCGATCTCGCGCGCCTTGGCAGCGGCGACCTCCTCACGCGCGCGCTCGCCATGGTCGGTCAGCACGACGCGCGCGCCATAGCCTGATGTGGCGTCGCGCTTGGCGGCAGGTACGTCGATCGGCATGACGATGGTGACGGGAATGCCGAGCGCTTGGCCGGCGGCCGCCAGCCCTTGCGCGAAATTGCCGGAGGAATAGGCGACGACGCCCTTTTTGGCTTCATCGGGCGACAGTCGCTTCAGCCGCCAATAGGCGCCGCGCACCTTGAACGAGCCGGCCCATTGCAGCGATTCCGGCTTGACGAAGACCCGGGCAGCGCCGGTCTCGCCGGCGAGTGCCGCCGATTCCAGCAGCGGCGTGATCTGCGTCGCCTTGGAGGTGACGGCATAGGCCTGCCTGAGATGGTCGAGCGACGGGACGAGACTGTCGGCCATCATTCGCCTCGCGGAAAGCGCTTCTGCTCTTCGAGCAGGTCGAGGTTCATGTGGTTGCGCATGTAGCGTTCCGACGCCTTCTGCAGCGGCTGGAATTCCCAGGGATAATGGGTGCCGTTGCGCAGCGCCGGGTAGACCACCCAGCGGCGGGCTTGGCTTGCACGCACCGCGGCATCGAACGCCGCCATGTCCCAGCGCGCCCGCACCTTGTCGGTGAAAGCGCTCACCAAAGCCGCATTGGCCGGATCGACGGCGAGATTGGTCAATTCCCGCGGATCCGATTCCAGATCAAACAGTTGCGGCGGATCGATCTCGCAATGGATGAATTTGTAGCGACCCTCGCGCATCGCCGCCATCGGCGCGTTGGAGCCTTCGGCGGCATATTCCATCAGCACCGGCGCGGAGCGTTTCTTTCCGTTCAGCAGCGGCAGCAACGACTGGCCGTCGGTCCACGGCGCAATCGCACTGATGTCGATGCCGGCGAGGCCGCAAAGCGTCGGCGTCACGTCGAGGTTGGAGACCGGCGTGTCGATCAGGCCGGCGGCGATGCCGTTGCCGGCGATCATCAGCGGCACCCGCGCCGAACCTTCGAAGAAGCACATCTTGAACCACAGACCGCGCTCGCCGAGCATGTCGCCGTGATCCGAGCAGAACAGGATGATCGTATCGTCGAGCATGTGCGTGTGGTCGAGCACCGACAGCAATTCGCCGAGCTTGTCGTCGAGATAGGAGATGTTGGCGAAGTAGCCGCGCCGCGCGCGGCGGACCTGCTCCGCCGTGATCTCAAAGCTGTCATAGTCGCTGGCGCGGTAGAGCCGCTGCGAATGCGGATCCTGCCTGTCGTAGGGAATAAAGCCGATCTCGGGCTCGAGCGCCGGGCAATCCTCGTAGAGATCCCAGTAGCGCCGCCGCGCGACGTACGGGTCGTGCGGGTGGGTGAAGGAAACCGTCAGGCACCAGGGCCGGCGCGCCACATCGTCGGAGACGCGGGCGAAATCGTAGAGCTTTTGCACCGCGTGGAAGGCGACCTCGTCGTCATATTCCAGCTGGTTGGTGATCTCGGCGACGCCGGCGCCGCTCACTGAACCCAGATTGTGATACCACCAGTCGATTCGCTCGCCGGGCTTGCGATAGTCCGGCGTCCAGGCGAAATCGGCCGGATAGATGTCGGTGGTCAGCCGTTCCTCGAAGCCGTGCAACTGGTCCGGACCGACGAAATGCATCTTGCCGGAGAGGCAGGTGTGATAACCGGCGGCGCGCAGATGATGCGCAAAGGTCGGGATCGAGGACGCGAATTCGGCGGCGTTGTCATAGACCCCGGTGCGTGACGGCAATTGGCCGCTCATGAATGCGGCCCGGCCCGGCGCGCAGAGCGGCGATGCGGTGTAATTGTTGCAAAAACGCGCCGAACGCGCGGCGAGCGCCTTCAGATGCGGTGCGTGCAGGAAGTCCGCCGGCCCGTCTGGAAACAGCGTTCCGTTGAGCTGATCGACCATGACGATCAGGATGTTGGGTCGCTTGGATGTCACTGCTGCTGCCGTCCGCTGAGTTTAGTTTCGAGATAGTCCTCGACCAGTGCGATCGCGGTCGCGGCATCGGGAACGCCGTCCTTCAGCGCGCGCCTGATAAAGAGCCCGTCGATCAGCGCCGCCGTCGCTTCGGCAACCCGGTCGGCCTCGCTTCTCGGCAGGATGCCGCTCAGCCCACTGAGCAGATTGGAATGCAGCCGCCGCGCATAGACCTTGAGCAGCCGGCGAAGTGCTGCCGACTTCTGCGCCTCGACATAGAAGGCGAGCCAGGCGGCGATCGTTTCCGGCCGGAACTGGATATCAGAGAAATTGACCGCGACCACTGCCGAGACGCGCTGGCGCGCCGTGCCGGCCGCGCGAAGCGCGCGGCGCGTATCGGCGGTGAGCTCGCTCAGGATGTGCCGCATCGTCGCCAATAGCAATTCGTCCTTGGCGCCGAAATAATGGTGGGCAAGCGCCGAGGACACGCCGGCGCGCCCGGCGATTTCCGACATCGTCACATCAAGCGAACCACGCTCGCCGATCGCCGAGATCGTTGCGTCAATGAGCGCCCTGCGGCGCAACGGCTCCATTCCGAGTTTCGGCATACTTGCTCCGGCCTGTTGTGACGAGATTATTTTTTATTGACGCATCAATCAACAAAAAATTCAGCCTGATTTGCTGGCAAAAGCCAGACATTATGACCAGATATCAAGATCAAGCGATTGTGCGGTTCTGGCCCCTTCACGAAGTCGGAGGAACGGTTCATGGTTGAACAATGCCGAGCCGCTGCGACATCGCGTAGCCGGGCCTGCAGGATGGAGATCGCCATGACAGCATGCATCGTCGGTTGGGCGCATTCGCGCTTCGGCAAACTCGAAGGCGAGACGCTGGAGGGCCTGATCACCAAGGTGGCAGTCGAGGCGCTTGATCATGCCGGCATCGGTCCAGATGAGGTCGACGAGATCGTGCTCGGCCACTTCAACGCTGGGTTTTCCGCCCAGGATTTCACCGCGAGCCTGGTTCTCCAGGCCGACGACCGGCTGCGCTTCAAACCGGCGACCCGCGTCGAGAACGCCTGCGCCACCGGCTCGGCGGCAGTCAGGCAAGGCATCCGCGCCATCGACGCCAATGCCGCCCGTATCGTGCTGGTGGTCGGCGCCGAGCAGATGACGACGACGCCTGGTCCGGAGATCGGCAAGAACCTGCTCAAGGCCTCGTATCTGCCGGAGGACGGCGAAACGCCGGCAGGCTTCGCCGGCGTCTTCGGCAAGATCGCCCAAGCCTATTTCCAGCGCTACGGCGACCAGTCGGACGCGCTGGCGATGATCGCCGCCAAGAACCACAAGAACGGCGTCGACAACCCCTATGCGCAAATGCGCAAGGATTTCGGCTACGAGTTCTGCCGCCAGGAAAGCGAAAAAAACCCCTTCGTCGCCGGCCCGCTGAAGCGCACCGACTGCTCGCTGGTGTCGGACGGCGCCGCCGCCCTTGTCCTCGCCGACACGGCGACGGCGCTGAAAATGCGCCGCGCCGTCGCGTTCCGCGCCAACGAGCATGTGCAGGATTTCCTGCCGATGTCGAAGCGCGACATCCTCGCCTTCGAAGGCTGCGAGCAGGCCTGGAACCAGGCGCTGAAGAAAGCGGGCGTGACGCTCGGCGACCTGTCCTTCGTCGAGACGCACGACTGTTTCACCATCGCCGAACTGATCGAGTATGAGGCGATGGGCCTGGCCAAGCCGGGCGAGGGCGCCAAGCTGGCCTTGGATGGCGAGACGGCGAAGGACGGAAGGCTGCCGGTCAATCCGTCCGGCGGGCTGAAGGCCAAGGGCCATCCGATCGGCGCCACCGGCGTATCGATGCATGTGCTGAGCGCCATGCAACTTGTCGGCGAGGCCGGCGGCATCCAGGTGCCGGGAGCAAAGCTCGGCGGCGTCTTCAACATGGGCGGCGCGGCGGTCGCCAACTACGTTTCCATTCTCGACCGGATCAGATAAAAGCGGCCCCGCATTTCACGGGGAATTCATGACAAATCCGGTTCTGGTCGAAGTTTTGCGCGGCGCGATCATCGAGAGCGCCCATCGTGGCGCTGTTGCCGTCTTCGACGCCGACGGCAAGCCCGTCTGGGAGATCGGCGACACGGCACACCCGGTGTTCCCGCGTTCGGCGGTCAAGGCGATTCAGGCGTTGCCGCTGGTCGAGAGCGGTGCCGCCGATTCCTACGGCTTCGGCGACCGGGAACTGGCGCTGGCCTGCGCCTCGCATTCCGGCGAGCCGGCGCATGTCGAGCTGGCGCGCGCCATGTTGGCGAAAGCCGGCCTCGACGACACCGCGCTCGAATGCGGCGCGCATTGGCCGTCGAACCACGGGGCGACGCTGGCGCTCGCGCGCGCCGGCCGTGCGCCGAACGCCTTGCACAATAATTGTTCCGGCAAGCACTCGGGCTTTCTCTGCACCTGCGTTCACAGCGGCATCGCTCATCGCGGCTACGTTAAGGCGGACCATGCCTCGCAGGAGATGGTGCGCGACGCGATGCAGGCAGTGACCGGCGCCGCCCATGACGCCGATCACCGTGGCACCGACGGCTGCTCGATCCCGACCTATGCCGTGCCTCTCCGCAGTTTCGCGCTTGGCTTTGCCCGCATGGCGACGGGCGCCGGCTTCGAGCCGGTGCGCGCCCGGGCGGCCAAGCGGCTGCTTTCCGCCTGCATGGCCGAGCCGTTTTTCGTCGCCGGTACGGGCAGGGCGGATGTCGCGCTGATGGCGGCCGCCTCCGGCCGGATTTTCGCCAAGGGAGGGGCCGAGGGCGTCCATTGTGCCGCCCTTCCGGAGCTTGGCCTTGGCATCGCGCTGAAATGCGATGATGGCGCTGGCCGTGCCGCCGAAGTGGTGGTCGCGGCCGTGCTGGCAAAGCTTTTGCACGCGGACCAGGCGCTGGCGGCAAAGCTGATCGAACAAGCAAATCCGCCCATCGAAAGCCGGATCGGCGCCAAAGTAGGCGCGCTCCGGCCCACCGCCGCACTCAACTGACGTGGTTGCGCTCGACGGTCAGATGCGCATAGCCGGCATTGCCTGAGGCGGCGAGGTCGCCGGTCACCGGCTCGGCCCAGCGCTGGCCGATGATCGCGCCCTTATGGACCCCGTCGATGACATTGTCCGAAATGATTGCCGTCCCGGCACCTTCGACCACGGTGACGACGATGCCGGTTCCGGCTTTGCGGATGATATTTCCCGTCGCGATCACGTTGCGCATGAATGGTCCCCAGCCGATCTGCATGCCGTAGAGCGGCGCATTCTCGACGACATTGGCGGAAACGGTGGTGTCCGCCTCGACGCTGATGCCGACGCCGAAACCGGGCGCGTCGGCAGGGTAGGGACCGCTGGTCGCCAGGTTGCGGACGATGTTGCCGGAGCACACGCCCATGCGGCCGCCTTCGTTGAAATTGACGATCGAAATACCATTGGCGGCGCCATCGACGATGTTGTTGCTGATGACGGCGCCTTCAAACGAGAATTCGGAATACACGGCCGTCTCGCCCGAACGCGAGCAGGTGTTGCCGGTGATCTGCAAATTGCTGGAACTGTTGGCGCGGATCGCCGAGAACGCGCAATCCGAGACAATATTACCGGAGATGATGACATTGCCGGCGCGGAACGCATTGATGCCGTTGCCGTTCTGGTCGGTTCCGCCACTGCGCGCCTGGATGCGCTCGATCCGGTTGCCGCTGACGATGGTGCCGTCTTCGTCCGCCTGCCAGCGGTGCACGAGAATGCCACCATTGGCGCAGTCGGAGACGCTATTGCCTGATATTTCCAGGCCATTGGCCTCGACCGAATAGATGCCGGCGTCGGCTGCGCGGGAAATCTCCGAGCGCTCGATGCGGCCCGAGGCGTGCTCGAGCGCCAGGCCGTTCTTGCCGCTGCCGGTAAGCTGGCAATTGTCGACGACCAGATGGGCGATGCGGCGCAGATCGAGCAGGCCTTGCGTGTAGTCGCCCATCCAGCGATTGCTGCCGTCGAACACCAGCCCGCTGAGTTCGACATGCTCGGCCTGTTCCGACATGATGAGATGGCCATTGCCGCCATAGACGATCCGCGATGCGCCCGGCACGCCGGAAAGGCGCACGCGGCCGGGCAGCGACAGGTTGGAAACAATATAGGTCCCCGGTGGCAGGAACACCGGCATGTCGCGGTCGTGCGCATCGCGCAGCAGCTTGGCGAAAGCCTTGCTCTGGTCGTCAAGCGCGCCGGGCCGGACGCCGAGCTCGGTTGCGTTGATCGCCCCGCGCATCGCGGCTTTCTCGATGCCGGGCAGGTTTTTCGCCGCTGCTTTGCCGAGCGAAAGCCCCATGACCGCAAAGCCGGCGGTCTGCGCAAGCAGCGTTCTTCTGTTCAACATCGGCACAGATCCATTGCGTTCAACGGTCACGCGGCAGGATTCGTGCCAGACTAGCCCGGTCGAACTCGTGGTGAAAACCTGAAGCTTGCTCGCCAAGACGGAATATCGCTTGCGCCCTTCTGTGGGCGATCAAACGAAGCCCCTTTTGGCCTCTATTCGATCCTCGTCGGTTCAGCGAACACCGCATTTATCCCGTTGAAGGCAAGTTGCCGGAATGTCTGGTCGATCTCCGTGGGGGACAGCTTCGTATCCCTCTCAAGCCACCAGTGCATCACTTCAAAGAACGCGCCAACGATGAAGCGTGTGGCGATCTCAAGTCTGGCTCCGCCGTCATCACCTTGGATATTCGCCAATTCGTGGCGAACCTGCTTGCTTATCCAGCCACGGATCTCTTCTGGCATTTCGCGCTTTTTCCCGCCCATCAGCGCACGGTGCATCTCCCGCGTGGCATGAGCATGCTTGAACACCGGACCGCTGAAGGAAAAACCCTTGGCATTTCTCTGCGAATGGCGTTCGGCACCGCGTGCCTGCAAGCCCTTCATATGCTCGTCGATCGTTGCTTTCCTCAAGCAGTCCTTGTCGGGATAGTGCGTATAGAAAGTCGAGCGGCCGACATCGGCGTCCCTGCAGATGTCCTCGACCGTGACCGCCGTATACCCCTTCTCGGCGGTCAGTCTGAAAAGCGCCTGCTGCAGTCGGCTGCGGGTCCTGGCGACCCGACGGTCGATCGATCCGGCTGGCATCGGCAACATCCTTTTCCGGTCATAGGACACCAAACCGTCCAGTATTGGGCGGGCCGGTGCGATCTGGCCAGTAAAACTGATACTGGACACACTGTCCAGTATCATATGCTGTTGCGAAAGGCCCAGCGCGGGGCCGGCTGGCAGGAGATAAAGCAATGCACCAACGGCTTTTTGGAACAATAGTTGGCGGGCATGCGCTAGTCGCGCTCGTCAAAGTGGCCGTGGTGCTTGCGGCATTTTTCTCGTTGGGACAGGCAAATGCGGTCTTTTCCTTGGGAATTCCCATCCTTCTGCTTCATGCTGGTGTACTCGTCGTGATCGCAAGCCTATTGATTTGGCAAAGCGCTCACAGGCGGCTGTCCGCCAAGGTCCGCAGACCGGCCGCCGCAGACGAGAAGGCGCCGCATGTCGGCATCACCCTTCATTCCGCCGCCCTATACGACACGCTCGCGTGGCTTCTGACTTTCGGCCGCGAACGTACTTTTCGCGAAAGGATACTAAGCTTTGCCAAGCTGAAACCGGGAGAAGTGGTCCTGGATGTCGGGTGCGGCACCGGCACCACCGCGCTCCTCGCCAGACAGAAGGTGGGGCCGGAGGGGCGTGTGAACGGCGTCGACGCCTCCGCCGAAATGGTTGCGCGCGCAGCGGCAAAGGCCCGGCGAGCCGGGTTACAAGTCGGGTTCTCGACCGCCACCGCTCAGGAACTGCCTTTCAAGGATGGGGAATTCGATGTCGTCCTCAGCACGCTGATGTTCCACCATCTTCCAAAGAAAGGCCGCGAGGAATTCGGCAGAGAAGCCTTCCGCGTCCTGAAGCCGGGCGGTCGTGTGCTTATCGTCGATTTTGCAAAACCGCCACGCCAGAGGAGCACCTTTCGGCTCCACCGGCATGGTTACGTCGATTTGGACAAAGTTGCAGCGGATCTCGGCCGGCACGGCTTCAATACCGTTGAGCGAGGCGACGTCGGAACCAAGGGGCTCCGTTATCTAATAGCGCAACCGGACCTTAGCCTTGCGGCCCTCGGCGCGCGATAGGTATGTCAAGTTGGGGCATTCGCATGGTCCGCTTTCCACCGATTGTGTTGAAGAAGTCGGTGATTAAGCCAGGCGTTCTTTTCGCCGCGACGAGCTGCGATTGGGTCGAGGCGGCCTCCTTGCCCTAAGTGGCTGGGATTGGTGTCCGGATAGTGCAGATCTTGGCCAATTTCCTGAGGTTCTGGGCGAT